>JAAWLO010000010.1 GCA_022797935.1 Oscillibacter sp.
GGCTTCTTCGTCTGCTTCGCCGCCATGTACGGTTTTGACAAGCTGAAGCAGACCATGGAGCAGTTCAACAGCATCAAGCGGAAGAAAGAGTAAAAGCCCATTACAGCCCCCGTCTCGGCTTCGGCCGGGGCGGGGGCTTTTTTGTTGTTTTTGCACGGATTTAGTTTGTAAAATTGTGCGTTTTTACTAATTACTAACTTTTAAGACATGAAAAAGTTGATTTTGCCATGATTTTGAAGTTTTTCAGAACGGGAAAAAATGGCAAAACGAAGTTGATTTGTTCAGAATATACTTATACCACCCCCAAGAAAGGCGCGTCTAAGACCCGTCTAAGCCCGTTCTAAGACGTGTTTTCTCTGGGAGACGTTTTGGGCTCAAAATCCGCCACCCACGAACAGGATTTTCGGCCTTCTGTAAGGGCTGCTTACACCTGAACCACCACGGAAAGCGTCAATGCCCTCTACAATCGAAATAAAGCCCCGTAAATGCGTCCTATGTGATGTACCCATCAAATCACTTACCGATACGGTTATATTCGTTAAAACGCTCCTCAGCGCGTCATACGCCCCCTTACCAGCAGAAGCCAGAGTTTAGGACTGTGCAAGCTGGTCAGAGGGCGTTCTTTTTTTGCTCAAAAGTAGCGATATTCTATTAGAAATGTATAGAATAAAGCGTAAGATTGACACGCAAAAATATTTTCGAAAATTTCAATTTTTGACTTGACATTACCGTGTCGGTAAGTTAGAATGATGACAATGAAACTTACCAAGACGGTCAGTTTCTGAGCGCACCGCCTGTTGAGGGCGGTGCGTGAACACTTTGGCAGGAGGTGTACCTCTCATGGAAGAAGGTGATGTGAGCATGACCGCTACGGAAGCTGCTCGCCTGATTGACTGGCTCATGAGCAACGGTCACACGGCAGATGAGGCTACCCAGTGTATCAAGTACATCGCTGGAACGCCGGCCCCGGCCAAGCCGGAAAAGTAAAAAGTTAGGCTCCCCCTCAGCCGACCAAAGCACAAAGGGAGCCTAACCCATAAGGCGGGACGGGACCTGCCCCCGTCTCGCCACCTATGGTAACAGACGGGCAGGAGAAAGTCAAGGCCGAGAGGCCGGGAGGTAATGATATGAAGAGCAAGGTTTACAAGCTGGACGGCAAGCTGTTCCGCTACAACTTCGGCCGCTGCACGGTCGAGTACGTCGCCAAGGCCGGTAAGGATGAACTGAAGGATGAGGCCGAGTGGATGCAGAAGTACGGCGAGCCGCTGTTCGGCATCGACCACGACGGCTACATGGTGATCGACAGCATCGGCCTGAGCCGGGAGAACTGGGAGAACCGCGAGGCCCGCGACAGCTACCTGTACGGCTGGGCGCAGGACTTGGATGCTGAGACCTCTGCGCTGGCGGCGGACTTCGTGAAGTAAGAGCTGCCATATCTGGTGTGAGGGAGGTGAGCGTAACATGAAAAAATTCTATGCTGACATCTACCACACTCCGAGCAACACGCATATCACCATCGGCGAATACTCAGAGAAGGCTATTGAGGAGTCCATTGCAGCTTGCATCAAACAGAGAGAGTTTGATGCCGCAGAGTGCATCTGGACGGTGCATACTGAGGAAATCTGAACAGCCGAAACGGGCCGCAAGCCCGGCGCCGGGAACTGACCTACCCGGCCTGGTGATGGCAGGTCAGAAGGGAGCAATAATTATGGCAGTTATCACTGGCATCTATGGGAAACTGAGCAAGGAGTGAGCGCAATGGTGGTTTATGTAATCCAGTATCGTCCCTACAACGGCGCAGAATTGAAAGTGTACCAGGAAGCCTACCAGACACTGGAGTCGGCACATCGGTTCATTGAGAGCAGACCGAACCGCCCGGAAAAGGAGCCCTGCACCAACTTCCACTATCGCACCGAGACCGGCGAGGAGTACCACATCTCTGAGGTTTCAGTCCGAACCGAAATGGAGGTATAAGCATGGGGATTGCTAAAGTGGTTTTTGGGAAAGCAGATTATCGCTATTTTGTGGACCTCGTGTGTGATGGGAAACACGACGGACCCTGCGGAAGCCAGCTCAATAAGAACTGTTCCTCTCGGAATTTGCTGTGTGGTGCTCCGTACAGAGAGTGCAAAAAGGTTGCTAAAGAAGCTGCCGCGAAGTATGGCGTTCCGCTTGAAACTGATTGGGATTGAACACTTTGAAGGAGGATGGCGTGATGAAAAACGAAAAGAAATGGCCCGATACTTCCGTTAAGGAAATCCGAGAGCTTTTGTCGAGATTTTCGCCCAAGAAAATCCTTGTAAATACCATTGAGCAGGAAGATGGAAGCCTTGCTCCATCCGAAGTCTGCGAAATGCACGTTGCGGATGTTGATGGTGAGATGTGCCTTCTCATTACTCCAAAGATTATTGCTATGGATTACTACAATGCGGAAGACCACATACCAGAGGAGGCACAGTTATGACGCTTGAAATGACGGAGGACGCAGTGGTGGCCTTGGTAATTGTCTCTGGCTATCTATTCATCTTGGGCACCGGTGGCCTGATTGCCGACTTCGTATTTCCGCACATCCCGTTCATTCAGCGATTCCTGGATAGCCTCCCGGACTGGGAGGATGAATACTGAAAGGAGAAAAGACTATGGCGAACATGAGCTACTGCAGGTTCCAGAATACCCGGCCTGATGTGGAGGACTGCCTGGACGCCCTCCGGGACGAAAAGCGGCTGAGTACCGACGAGGCCAAGGCCGGCCGCTGGATGTTCGATGACATCCTGGACTTCTGCCGGGATATGGGCATCATTGACAGCTATGATGCTGGGATGCTGGAGGCCCTCTTCGACGGCCTGACCGAGAAGGAGGATGATGACGATGAGTGATCCGTCTTTGATTCGGTGGTCCTTTTGGCCCAAAGTGGGCCCGGTCGAGTATGGCAAGATGCCCCGGAAGAAGATGCAGGAGAACCTCCAGCGGTTCGAGGTCGAGGCCCGGAAGCTGCTGGCTGAGACCGGTGCCGACCATGTGGTGTATGGTCGAAAGCTCTACACCGAGGACGGAGAGTTGGAGGAGATTCGCTTCTATCTGGTCCCGATGACCGATGAGGAGTTTGAGAAAAAGGTGGTGCCGCTGAAGAGTCAGCAGGTGTACGCCGTCCACAAGATGAAGTGAGGAGGAATGAGCTATGCGAGTTTATGCGGTGGCGGTCCGCTTCGATGGTGAAGAGAAGCTGTCCCAGGAAGCGTACAGCAGCCTGGAAGCGGCTCAGCGGTTCATCGAGAGCCGGCGTCCCTGCCCGCAGAAAGTGCGGGAAATGCTCTACCAGGGCAGCGAAGGCCGTGAGTATCTCATCCACGACCTGCTGGTCCGCAAGGACGGAGAAGAGAAGACCTTCTGGCGGGTCTGCCAGAAATACTTCGATGATGGCAGGGTGTCCGTGAGCGTCTACTCCGTGAAGGCTGCCAAGAAGCCGGAGAGCACGTCGGTCGAGGGCAAGACCTTTGATGAGTACAATGACTACTTTGATACCCGTCAGGAAGCGGATGAGTGGGCTGAGAACGCCCGGAAAGCGTGAGGTGATCTGCATGGGACGCGGTAATGTCTGTGTTACTGGCGCCTATGAGGGCCTGTACTACATCGACAACGATGATTTCCATGTCTACCGCCGGGATGACCCGCGCGACGATGATGAGTTTGAGTCCCGGCTGCTGAAGGACCTCAGCTACCAGGAGCTCACCGGTGGCGAATGGTACTACTGCGAATCGGATACTGCGGAAGAAGAGGACAGCATCCTGGAGTACTTCGTCGAGGGCTTCACCAAGCTGTTTCCCGCCTTCCGCCGGCCGGAGCCCGCAGAGCTGCGCCTGAAAGATGAAGGCCGGGTCCTCCTGGAGAGCAAGCTGTTCTATATCGCCCTGGAGGACAACGAGTGGTCGTTGGCCGTGAAGCTGCTTCAGAAGGAGGAGCCCTGGGACCTCCCGTGGATGGAGAATCTCCAGAAGAGGCTGTATGAGAAGTACCTGGAAGGCATGAAGCGATGTCTGCTGGAAGTCCTCCCCAGTATCGGTACCTACAAAGGGGCGTGGCAGTCCGGCAGAATTACAAGAGAGGAGATTTTGGTATGAGCGAGAAGAAGTTCACGGTACGGGCTCAGATTGAGGTCAACCTGAGCCAGCAGGACATAGACAACATCATGGTGACAGCCCTGGAGGGTGGCATCAACTATTGGTGCCGCAAGGCCAAGGTGGTGGGTGAGTATCTGGGCGAGGCCGCCAGCGATCAGATTTCCCGCGGCGGGTCCCTCACCCTCTACGACGCCGAGAGCTCCGACAAGTGGGAGCTGACCCTGGAGAAGTTCCTGAATGGGGTGAAGCTCTACTTCGAGCAGGGCTGCCATGTGCAGGTTGAGGACAATGCCATCGAAACCGGCGACATCGACGCCGGCGACGCCGACTGCATCGTCCAGTTTGCGCTGTTTGGGGAGGTGGTGTTCGGATGACTGCGCTGAAGAGCAAGGCGTTTGACACCGCCTATGGCCTGTATAACAGGGATGTCCTCAGCAGCTCCGACTATGAGGTGATCCGCGAGGGCCTGGAGGAAATCGAGACCCTCCGGGACCGGGATGAGGCCCTGGAGGAAATGTGGAGGCAATTCGCCGATGTCCCGGTGGACCCAAAGACCGAGTGCATCGAAGAGCAGTTCTTCGGCTGGGGGTCGGGCGTCAGCCGGGAGGAAATCTGGCACTGGTTCGACCAGAGGCATAGCAAGGGCATCGCCTACCTGTTGTACGGGACAACCCCTGAGCCGGGTGCCACCATGCTGATGTATTACAAGTCCCTATGCGATAGTTGCGGAACCTCGGATTGCGTATACAACTGCGCCGGAGAGTGCCGCTACCCCATGGTGTTTCACCGAGTCCCTATTATCACTGACGAGAATGGATGCAGGCATTATGCCAGAAAGGAAGTTGATGACTAATATGCGGGAAGACAGGCCCATCAAAATGACGGAACATGAGCGCATCAGATGTTCCGCCTGCCCTATGATGAAAATGAGCGGACGCGCAAGGTACACCGCAAACAATAGCCACATGGCACTTCCCAGGGGAGACTGCTTCTGCAAGCACCCGGACGCTCATTCCGCATTTGAGCTGATTTGCCCCCGTAGCCCCCGTGCGGCCTGCTTCATCGGATATACCAAAGGGAGCAGCGATAAGCCTGGCATCAAGACAGCTCCCAGGTGGTGCCCCCGGAAGATGGCGGTGAGGCCCATGGAGATCAGCAAGATTCAGGCGCTCCAGGTCATCGAAACGCGCAAGCCTCGCGGCCTGTTCTTCGTGGTGGGCCAGGTGGTTACCGGCATCGACAACCGAACCGGAGATGCCTGGACAGAGGACTTTGCAACAAAGCGCGAGTGCTTGAAGTGGCTGGAAGATTACAGTAGGGAAGGTGACACATGAAAAATCGAGTAACCGTTCTGCATGGTATGCTCCCTGATTTGAAGGAGTACCTGAAAAAGAGCGGGTGGAAGCTGGAGCCGCCGTCTGGAGACTATGAGGTCCTGCGAGCCCGTCGTGCTGGATACCCCCGCCCGCTCCTCGTCCATGACCGGGCATCCGGCGGCTGCGGATATAGCATCGACGAGAGGGACATGAAGGTGTATCAGGGCTGGCAGAGAAACCGCAGGCGGCGCGGCCTTGACCCGTACTCTTATACCAGGGAAGAGTGGGAGGCATACTGGGCTGGAGTGACTTCCAGTAAGAAGAAAGGGGAAAAAGATGAAAGCGTCTGATATGGTGCGCTCCGCGCTGGCGAGCGCAGGCAAGACCCAGCGGGAGCTGGCCGAGTTCATGGGCTGGAGCCCGCAGAATCTCAGCGGCCGGCTGAAGAACGACACCCTGACCTTCGATGAGCTGACCAAAGCCCTGAGCATGACCGGGTACACCGTGAAGATGGTCAGTGCCTCCGGCGTGGAGCTCCCCATGCTGGGGAACAGCAGCAGTCCGCGGGTGGTCCAGATGGTAGAGGGCGTTACCTATGACACCAGCAAAGCAGAGTCCCTCTGTTCCAGCCGGGATGAGGCTAACAAGGATTTTTATACGGAGCTCTTCAAAGACCCGTCAGGGGCCTATTTCGTGGTCCATTTCCAGCTCTGGGATGGCGGCTATAATTCCATATCCCCCATAAGTAAGGACGCATCTAAGCGGTTCTGGGCGCGTTACAGCGGCCTCCCGGAGAGCGAGATGAAGTAGTCAGAGCTTTCCGTGTCGGTAAGTTTTGCGAAGCTGTGCGTATTTTCTGAAAAAGCCACGCAGCTCCTTCAAAAGTGCTGGAAATCAAGCGTTTTGAGGATAGCAAAAAATATTTTGCTATTTTTCATTTTTGACTTGACATTACCGTGTCGGTAAGTTAGAATGTGAGCATGATAAATAACTTATCCAAGACGGTCAGTTTTTGAAGGAGGATGCACCATGAAAGAGAAGCTCGAAAGCCTGAGTTGGTTCGGTCGCTTGGAAGACCTTACCGAAGAGCTGGAGGATATGGGCCTGGAGGTCCTGGAAGCCAACTGTGAGTATGTTGTGGTCGGCTATGAGGAAGACGGCGATGATATTCAGCTCATCCTGCACCTGGGCGGAACCGCCCGCACCATCATCATCACCAACGTCGAGGAAGCCTGAAAGGAGAACGACATGAGCAGCAAGTATGACAAAATCAAGACGGCCGCCGAGCTGGTGGCTGAAGTTCAGGTCCATGGCCTTAGCACGGCCCAGGAAGACATCTGCCGGGCCCAGGACATCTTCGGCCACACCGCGATTGAGGAGCTGGCCTGCCTCGCCAACGACACCGGCATGAACAACGCCCAGGGTGAGCCGGACCCGAAGGGGACCTGGAGCAGCGGCCGGAAGGCCACGCGAGGCACGTTCTACGCAATCGCTTCCTCCATCTGGAACTGGGAGGAAGTGACCCGGTTCTGGAACCAGCACACGAACCCGGAGCGGGAGGAACTGCTGAATCTGCGGAGCTCTTGCAAGGTTCTGGAGCAGGAAGTATCGGAGAAGTCCGAGGAGGTTGCCAAGGAGCACGACCTCCGGCTGACGGAGACCTACGAAAAGCTGAAGCTGAAGGAGGAAGCCGAGAGGCTTGGGGCTGAGCTCCACGACCGGGACATGAGCATCTTGGAGCTGAAGGCCAAGCTGTATGACCTGATGGTCGAGGGGAAGGGAGGGGAGCAGTAATGACTGTTCGTGAGCATATGGCGGCTGCCGGATATAACCTGGCCTCCGCCTGGGAGCCGGAGAGCATCCGGCCCGAAGCTGGTACGATGGAGTGCGAGCGGGTCGAAATCAAGACCTTCCGTTGCCGCCCCACCTGCTATGAGGAGATGCTGGGCGTGAAGGCGACGGCAATCACCAGGTACTCCGACGGCTGCGAGCGTCCGTACCCGGACGGCTGGCCGGGGAGTATGGCTGCCAGTATCACCGCCTACTTCCACATTGAGAAGGAGGCGAGCTGATGAAGGAGTTCACCGTGAAGGTCACAGCCGTGACTACCCTGACCGTCGAGGCCGAGTCCGAGGACGAGGCCATCGACAAGGCTTGCGATACAGCCTGGGAATACGACGCCGATGAGAAGACCGGCGAGATTTTGGAGGTGGGCAACAATGCCTGAAAGAGAATGGAAGCTCGGAGAAGACCTGCTGACCAGCGACAGTCTGCTGGACGGTCTGACCTTCGATGACCTGATTCTGGCGGTTCACTGTAACTGCCACAGCATCACCCCGGAGGCGGTCCGGGCTGAGCTGAAGGAGGTGCTGGAGAGCCGGAAGCAGGATATGATGTTCCTGCTGGAGAAGAACATGGATGCAATCATGGCTGAGGCCAGAAAGGGGAGAGAATGATGACGCTGCATGAGGCTATCGGTGTCCGGGTGGACACCGACATCAAGACTGGGGAGAAGTTGACCCACTCTGAAATCTACGGGAGGGCTATTGAGTTCCTTGGCGGGCTGGACGAGGTGGCCCGGTTCGTTCCGTTCCCGGTGGAAACCCTCCGCAAGAAGCTGAAAAGCGACCCGTTCCTGAACAACACGGCAATGAGCCGGTGGGAAGCTGCATCCGGGTTCGTTTGCCGCAGGGGAGACTGCAAGTACATCGGAGGCGGAATCTGGTCGCTGTACCGTCAGCACGGAATTAACGCCGCCAGTGCATCGGACGGCGTATCACTCTTGAAAGAAGCTGCCCGACGGTTGGTTGAGAGAGAGGAGGCTGCGAAGTGAAGACTCTGTATTTTGAAGGCGCTGGCTGGAGCGACGCCGACATCAGCAAGGCAACCATCGGCAACTGCCGCATCCGTACCGCCTTCCATCTCGATGATGGAAGGGCGGTGTACCTGGAAATCACCGGAACAGAGCGGACAAAGCATAGCAGCCCTCAGATTTTCCAGTGGCAGTACACCGGCTTTGTGGATTACTGCCACTATATTACGGATGACAAGCCGAACGACGATTGCAACAAGCACCATGTCATGCTGCCTAAGAAACGTGGCTCAAAACGCGGCACGGTCGAGAAAAACGCACGTTTCGAGTACACAGAGGCGGAAATCCTGCGTCTCGTGAATAGTCTTGGAGCCAGCTTCGACGCCGTGAAGGTGGTTCCAGACCTCGGCGGCTACCGTGTGTTCCCGGAAGACCATTCCTGCGACGGACCAGATGGCTACAACTACGGCGACGAGTTTCAGTTTGATTCCGAGATGACCGCCCGCCGTGAGGCTGTCTACAAATGGGTCTATGACCTGGAGGCCAGAGAGCTGAAGGAGGACCGAGCCAATGGAGAGAAGAGGTTCGTCCATTCCCCGTCCGGGGCCGACTTCCCGAACTTCTCCCTGTGGGTAGACCGTAACGCCCCTGGCCTCCTGCATCTGCTCCGCCACTTCAGAGGCTACAACAAACACTGGACCATCAGGACGGATGCCGGAGATACCCTGGAGGACTGCCTGGAAACGCTGCAGGAAGCTCACCTCGGAAAGCACGGATGCTGAGGAGGTAAGCTGATATGAAAGTGTATATCGTAACCGGCAGTTGCCGTGACGACCACCACATCATCGCTGTATGCAAAACCCCAGAGCTGGCAGAAGACCGCTGTACGGCTGAGAACCGAAAGTGCCGTGGTCTGAACGCCACTTTCGAGGAATGGAACGTAGATGAGAGGTGATCTGATGTTCAAGCTGGAAATCAAGACCGTCGGAGCGGCGTTCCGGGATGATAATGGAGAGGGCCTGGACCCCTACACCACGGAGGTGCGCCGTATTCTGTTGGATGTCATCTGTGAGCTGGAGGCTGGGCGTACCGACGGTCCCGTCATGGATGTGAACGGCAACAAGGTCGGCCGCTGGAGCTACAAGTGATGTTGAAATAAGCCCGTCTAAGCCTCTACAAGACGGGCCCGCCCGCAGACTACTTACACCATTCGCGGACAGAAAAGGACGCTCCAAGAGGCTCTCAGGCGGTCCCTATGCAGGGTCCAGAGAAATATTTAACAAAGTATAAGATTGGAGGGAAACAGATGACTGGTGCGCAAAGTCTCCTCTGCGAGATGCTGTCCTGCGGCAGCGCAGACCTGGAGATTCTCGACCGTATCGGTTACGGGTGGGATGAGATTCTTGACCAGATGGATTGGCCCCGTGAGGGCCTCGACTTCAACGATGTTTTGAGAGCGGCCGTCAGCGTCGGCATCATCAACATAAAAGAGGCTATCAGCGAAAGGACGTTCCTGCTGGAAGCGACTCAAGGTATCCATGGGAAACTGGAGCCAGAGAAGGCTGAAGAGCTGGAAGCCCTGCGTGACCTGCACCCGGACGATGACATTGAGGGAGACTTCAACTTCCTTGCCACGCACGTCTGGTTTAAGAGCAACGGACCGGCCTACCGCCGGTATCTGCCGGAGGCCGTAGACAACTTTGAGGACAATGTGGGTTTTTTCCTGACCGGAGGTGAAGGCGATGACTGAAATAAAGAAAGCTGAGAACCTGGTGGCCGTCTCGGTCCGCCAGGGCCTCCAGATGAATCTGGTGGAAGCTGACATCGTGCTGGGCTACATAGAGGGACATGGCTTTGCCCTGATGTCCGATGAGAAGTTCCAGATGGCTCTGCACGATACCGAAGAGGAGGAGCAGTACGGATACAGCACGGACCAGCCCTACACTATCCGGGAGGTGGTCGAGTTCTGCCAGAAGATGAATGAGGAGCTGCTGAGGGATGCTTCCAGCGAGGAACCCTGCGACAAGAGCCATATCCTTGACCTTCGGAAAGATGACCTCATCCTGAGCGGGCTCGTGGAGAGAGCTACTGCGGTGATACCGCCAGTGATCCGCCGGTACAAAATCGTTATCCTGGAGCACCTGAAGCGCGTGGTCCATGTGGAGGCCGCGAGCTGGGAGGAGGCCAAGTCAAAGGTGGAGCAGGCGTGGAAGGCTGGGGAGTATGTCCTGAGCGCCGAAGACTTCGCCGGGGTGAGCTTCAACACCGGAAGCTGAGGAGGAAAACGATGGATAGAAATGCTGAGTTTGAGTTCATGGTATCCTTCGCCACGCAGAGCTGCTTCGACGAGGACATCTGCCGCGACCGCTTCAGGATGCTGTGGACGGCGTACTGCCTCCACTACGACCTCGACGTGGATACCGCCAGCTATGACAGCTACATCCGGGAGCTGTGGAAGGCCGTGGCCGCGGACGAGGAGGATACAGCCGACTGGTCCGACTTCGACAGCTTCGGCAACTTCATGTGCCGGTATCTGGTGTGAGGTGTGTCATGGGAAAGAAAAACGACTACCTGGCCCGCCAAGAGGAAAAGAAGCGAATGCTCCAGGATGCCACTAGACAGACCTTCGTGCAGTACATGACGGATACCCTCATCTTCACACTGAACGACCCGGAGGTCATGGGCAAGGACGTGTTCGGCTATGCTCGGCTGAAGAAAGTGCTGGATGCCTGGGGGCAGTATTATGACCAGTTCTTCGACGCCCTGACGCTGAACCCGGAGGCCGACTATTCCAGGGCTAAAATGGATGAGGCCCTGAAGCGAATCTGCGGCGATAGTGGAGATTTTATCCCATTTGAGCAGCGGTATGACTGGCTGCCGGAAATCCGGTATGGTCATAAGCGGTAGCTCCTGCTGAATACTCTGTGAGAGGGAGGTGGGGCCATGTGGCGAAGAAACAGGAGATACGGACGGTATCCTTCGTACATATCGGAGATGAGCTGGTGAACACTGATGACCTGGACGACGATCAGCGCCGCAGGCTGGCGACATGGCTGAAGACTACCTACCTAAACACGCTGTTCCAGGGGAAGGCCGAGTTCTTCGAGAGTAGCGGGGAAGGGGATTGCCAAGGTCGACGCCGTGGTGTAAAATAGCGAAAGCCGGAGCAAAACCGCTCCGGCTTTTTCGTAGTCTAATGGAGTAAGGTCCTCCGTACTGGGAGATAATCACCGCCGCCAGCTTGGGATTGGGATTCTTGATCTTTACCGGATATTGCAATTTTTTCTCATAGACAAACATTACTCATTCCCTCCTACATCCCAGGGCCACGGGTCTTTCAGCCAGGCATAGCCATCTTCTGGAGTCAGATCCGTTTGGAGAATGGGGCCGTACATCTTCTCGTACTTCGCGCGTCCCTCTTGGGAGAGTTTGATATAGGACCAATAAAGCTGCAAAACCTCCTGATCTTGGGGATGCGTCGTCAAATACAACCCCAGCTCATCGACGGCGAAATCCAGAGCCATCAGCTCTACCAGGGCGGTGTTGGCCAGCTTCGTCCGGGCCTGAATGGCCGCTTTAAAAGGCAGGTCCAGTCCGGGGAAAAGGGTACCAGTCTGAAGGGCCTCCGCACGGCTGAACCGAGCCGGATTCTGTTCCTGCATGGGGATATATGGAAACGCCAGCGGTGCGCAGGCGCCAGGGAGCGTTCCGCTTCCTGTGCCGCAGCTGCCCGCCTGATCGGGTTTTTCCATTGCGCATAAACCTCCTTTTGTATACAAAAGCTCTCTTCGGAAAACAAAATAGGGAACTCAGCAGCCGGAGTTTGAGCTTTTGTTCGGAATGAAATTGCGCGTTTCTCACACGCATTCCATTGTATGCTGTCGGAGAAGAAGCCGCTACTTGCCAGCAGAAAGTGGAATATTCGTTCGAATAATACTTGCTTTTTTTCAAGAAGAACCGTATAATAGGGAATATGGGATAAGCTGGCTGCCATATTCTTTGTCTAGAGTTCTGTTGGAAAACCGAGGAAGCTCTCCATATTTCTCTGGTTTTTCAATCGAATCAAACGACGAGGAGGCGCCGACTGTGATTATTCTTTTGCGGAAACGTACTCTGTTGCTCTCCGGCATTTTCTGCTGTTTTTTTGCTGCATTGGCCACGGTATTTTGGAAAGGAACTGTTGTTCCGGCTTTTTCAGTCAGGGAGGAGTTTCCACCTGTCACCGTAGTCATTGATCCTGGCCACGGCGGTGAGGACGGCGGGGCGGTATCCTCCGGAGGCGTTGCCGAGAGTCAAATCAATCTGGCAGTATCCCTGCGTCTTAACGATCTGCTGCGCTTCGCCGGGCGGCGGACCGTTCTGACCAGAGTTGAGGATGTAACCATCTGTGATCCGGGATTAGAAACCATGCGCCAACGAAAGAGCTCAGATCTGAAAAACCGGGTACGTTTGGTGGAGGAAACCGAAAACGCATGGCTGCTGAGCATTCACCAGAATAGTCTGCCTTCCTCTCCCGTGACACACGGGGCCCAAGTCTTCTGGAACCGGCAGGAGGGGGCAGAAGTGCTGGCTGAAGCCGTTCAGACAGCGCTGAATGGCGGTATCAATGCGGGAAACGAAAAACATCCCCGGCAAATTCCAGACAGCATCTACCTGATGAAGCAGATCACCGTCCCAGGCATTTTGGTGGAATGCGGTTTTCTTTCCAATTCGGCGGAAACCGAATCCCTTCAGGAGCCAACGTATCAGCTGCGTCTGGCGGCTGCAGTAGCCGCTGGAGTTTTGAGTGCTGGGTCTCTTGAAAATACGTAAGCGGGAGCATATCTATGAAACAACCAAAGACACTTTTTTATTGTACGGAATGCGGAAATGAGACCCCTAAATGGGCGGGACGCTGTCCCGCCTGCGGTTCCTGGAACACGGTCGTAGAGAGGCCTGCCCCCGCAAAAGGAAAACGGGATACCAGGATAATCGCTTCTTCCAAAGCCTGTCCGGTAACGGAACTTCAGGACAGCGGAGAAATTCGGTTTTCTACCGGAATGGGCGAGCTGGACCGGGTATTGGGCGGAGGCGCAGTGAAGGGGTCCCTGGTGCTGGTGGGCGGTGCTCCCGGCATTGGAAAATCTACGCTTATGCTGCAAATCTGCGGCAGTCTGTGTGGTTTTTCCCGCGTACTGTATGTATCTGGCGAGGAGTCGCAGCACCAGCTGAAGCTTCGCGCCCAGCGTCTCCGGGTGGAAAGCGAAAATCTTTTGGTGCTGTCAGAAACCGGAGTAGGGGAGATGCTGGAATCCGTTCAGCAGGAAAAGCCTGACGTGCTGATCGTAGACTCCATTCAGACTTTATACAACGATTCCCTGGACTCTCCCGCAGGCAGTGTCAGTCAGGTAAAAGACTGCACGATGGCCCTGATGCAGCTGGCAAAGGGCAGCGGCATCACGGTTTTTGTCATTGGCCACGTCAATAAAGAGGGCTCTATTGCCGGCCCTAAGGTGCTGGAACACATGGTGGACTGCGTGCTGTACTTTGAGGGAGACCGGCACAATTTCTGCCGGATTCTTCGGGCGGCAAAAAACCGTTTCGGGGCTACCAATGAAATTGGCGTGTTTGAGATGCAAGACAATGGTCTGACCGAGGTGGAAAATCCCTCGAAAATGCTGCTGTCTGGCCGGCCGGAGTCCTCACCTGGGGCCTGTGTCACCTGTGTGATGGAAGGAGCCAGACCGATACTGGCTGAAGTACAGGCCCTGGTAGTGAGCTCTGCCGGAGGAGGAAGTCCCCGCCGTGCCAGCAACGGCTTTGACTACAACCGTGCCGCCATGCTGCTGGCAGTCCTGGAAAAACGAGGGGGGCTGAAGCTCTCTGCCTGCGACGCTTACCTGAATATTATCGGCGGCCTGTGGCTGGACGAGCCCGCTGCTGATTTGGCTGCTGTGACAGCCCTAGCTTCCAGCTATTTGGACCGCCCCGTTCCCGGTGATTTGGCGGCGATCGGGGAAGTGGGCCTTACTGGGGAGCTGCGGGCCGTCAGTCAGCTTTCCCAACGGATCTCCGAGGTGCGGCGGCTGGGCTTTAAACGCTGCCTGGTTCCGGACCATGGGGGTCTGGAGCCCGAACCGGGCTTGCAGCTTCTGCCCGTGCGGAATATCGGTGAGGCAATTCGAGCCGCCCTTCGCCCGACGGAATAAAGTGGAGACAGGCTCCGCCCAGAGCCGGCAGTCCGGCTGCCGCGGCGCTGTCCAGGGTGCAGACGCCATCAGACTGATAGACACAGCGGCTTGTGCAGGGAATCACGGTCATCCCTCCGTTCTGATCGGTACTTTCATGGAGAATAGTTTGACCACATTTCAGAAATTTATAAGTTTGGGACGGCCTTTTCCAAGGCACAACAAAAGGGACTGACCATTTGGTCAGTCCCTTTTTACGGAAAACACTTATTTCGCCAAAACCTTCTTCAGATGGGCAAAGCGGGGAAGGGAATCCTGCTTCGGCAGCTTGGGTTCTCCCTGAACCAGGGGCAGGACGTAATCAATGAACGGCTTCTCCACGCCATTGTGGGCGGCATTGATCCACTCCAGAGGTACTTTCTTCTCGGTGTTGGCTACATCCGTGAGGCCCAGCAGCTTGGTCTTGCAGACGTACTGTCCGCCCTCATAGCTCCGCTCAAAGCCCACCATCTTGTCTGTGATGCCCGCCACGGCGTTTTCCACGGCGGCCTTGCCGGACATGAAGGATTCCTCAATGTCGGTCTCAGAGGCCAAGTGCGCACCGCAGCGCTGAAGCAGGCTCAGCTCAATGCCGCGAACCTTCGCACCGGTTTTCTCCTTTACCGCCTCCGCCAGTATGGCAGCCAGACCGCCCAGCTGAGCATGGCCGAAACCGTCGGTAGCAGACGTCTTCGCCTCGGAAACAAAGGAGCCGTCGGCGTAGTGGATGCCCTCGGAGACCGCGACCATGCAGTTGCCCTTCTCTTTATAAATGCGGTCTACGTCGGCCAGGAACTGGTCCATGTCGAAATCCACCTCGGGGAGATACACCAGATCAGGTCCCGCGCCGTAAGCCGTGGCCAAGGCAGCAGCGCCCGCCAGCCAGCCGGCGTGACGGCCCATAATCTCAACAACGCAGACCATGCCGGTATCATAGACCCGGGCGTCCTGATAGACCTCCATGCAGCTGGTGGCAATATACTTGGCCGCAGAGGCAAAACCGGGGCAGTGGTCCGTGCCGAAGAGGTCGTTGTCGATGGTCTTGGGAACGCCCATGACCCGGCATTCATAGCCAACCTTCTGCATGTATTTGCTGATTTTGTTGCAGGTATCCATCGAATCGTTGCCGCCGTTATAGAAAAAATAGCGGACGTCATACTTTTTGAAGATTTCCAGAATGCGCTTATAGTCCGTGTCATCCACATCCGGATCCTTCATCTTATAGCGGCAGGAACCCAGAGCAGAGGAGGGGGTATATTTCAGCAGCTCCAGTTCGGCGGGATCCTCCTCGCCCATATCAAACAGCCGGTCGTTCAGCACGCCCTTGATGCCGTGCTCCGCGCCCAGCACGCGGGTGATGCTGGGATTTTTCAGCGCGGTGCTGATAACACCATAAGCGCTGGCGTTGATAACAGAAGTAGGACCGCCGGATTGGCCAAAAATGCAGGCGCCTTTCAATTCACTCATGAGAAACAGCCTCCTCAAAATAATTTCCGATTCCCAAGGAACAGTGTCCATGGTGTTTTTATCATACCATTCAAAAAAAGAATTGTAAATACTTGCATTTTATTTTTTTTGTGATATTATCATAAGAGAAAATCGTTTTCGTCTCATCAAAGGAGGGAAAAGCGGGCTCATGCTCTTTTTCCCGCCGGACACGGAGGCGAGACAATAAAATTTATCAGGAGATGATTGTTATGGCACTGGTCACTTCTACCGAAATGTTCAAGAAGGCCTATAACGGAGGGTATGCCATCGGCGCTTTCAATGTCAACAACATGGAGATTGTGCAGGGAATTACCGAGGCCTGCCGGGAGGAGAAAGCCCCTGTCATTCTCCAGGTCTCCAAGGGCGCTCGGGCCTATGCGAATCACACCTATCTGGTGAAGCTGGTGGAATCTGCGGTTATCGAGTGCCCTGAGATCCCCATCGTGCTGCATCTGGACCATGGCGACAGCTTCGAAACCTGCAAGAGCTGCATTGACGGCGGCTTCACCTCTGTCATGATTGACGCCAGCTCCAAGCCCTTTGCGGAAAACATCGAAATCACCAAGAAGGTCGTGGAGTATGCCCATGACCACGGCGTGGTCGTTGAGGCCGAGCTGGGCGCTCTGGCCGGCGTGGAAGATGACGTCAAGGTCTCTGCTGAGCAGTCTCACTACACCCGTCCGGAAGAGGTGGAGGAGTTTGTCTCCAAGACCGGCTGCGACTCTCTGGCGATTGCCATCGGTACCAGCCACGGCGCTTACAAGTTCACGGCCGCGCAGTGCACTCGCAATGAAAAGGGCGAGCTGGTTCCGCCTCCGCTGCGCTTTGACATTCTGGAAGAGGTTGTCAAGCGTCTGCCCGGGTTCCCCATCGTGCTTCACGGTTCCTCCTCTGTGCCTCAGGACTTCGTGAAGATGGTCAACTCCAACGGCGGCAAGATGCCCGACGCAGTGGGAATCCCCGAGGAACAGCTCCGTCAGGCCGCCCGCAGCGCCGTCTGCAAGATCAACATTGACTCTGATCTGCGCCTGGCTATGACCGGCACTATCCGGCAGTTCTTCAATGAGCATCCCGATAAGTTTGATCCCCGTGAGTACCTGAAGCCTGCCCGTGCCAACATCAAGGAACTGGTCCGTCACAAGCTGGTGGACGTTCTGGGTTGCAACGGCAAGGCGTAAGTAATATCCTGCATAAAGACTTGCGGAGCGGCTGGAAATGCCGCTCCGCTCTCTTTTTTCGCACCGGCTTTACGAGGCGGAAGGGGAGGGGAGATGGTATGCTGATCTGCGAAAGGAGAAGATGCTATGGACTGGCTGGATAACTGGAACCGGGCTATGGAGTATTTGGAGGAACATCTGGAAGAGGAACTTGATCTGAAAGAGCTGGGAAAACTGGCAGGCTGCTCTGCCTATCATTTTCAGCGTATGTTTTCTTATTTGGCAGGCGTGCCGCTCCATGAGTACATTCGGCGGCGGCGCATGACGCTGGCTGCGGCAGAATTACAAAGCGGAGAAAAGGTACTGGATGTGGCGCTGCGTTTTGGATACGAGTCTCCTACCTCCTTTAACCGGGCCTTCCAAGCCCTTCACGGGATACCGCCATCGGAAGCCAAGCAATCCGGTGTAAAGTTAAAAGCCTTTTCACGTATCCGCTTCAAGTTCATATTAAAAGGAGCCGAGGAAATGGAGTATCAAATTGTAAAGGAAAAAGCCTTTCGCATTGTTGGATTTCGAACCCCTCAACCTTCCGATGCAGAGGAAAGCTTTCGGGTCATTCCACAATTTTGGTCAGAGGTCGGTTCTCGCATCGGAGAGCTTCTGCCTTTGATGAACAGCAATCCATCTGGCATATTGGGGATATGCACCTGCAACGAAACAGAAAATCACTACTACATTGCCGTGGCCTCCAGCGCCCCGGTGCCAGAGGGGATGTATGAATGGACAGTTCCAGCTGCCTCCTGGGCTGTCTTTTCCGGAGCGGGTTCGCTGCCCTTTGCCATTCAGGACCTGCAAAAGCGCATTGTTTCCGAATGGCTTCCGGATTCCGGCTATGAGTGGGCACAGGCTCCCGATGTGGAAGTTTATCTGGACCCGCCCGGAGGAGCAGAGAGCCGCTTCCAGGTTTGGCTTCCTGTGACGAAACGTTAACACACACCTCCGCTTCTTCCGGCATATCTTATGGAGAAGGGGAGGGGAACCGTATGCCACAGCTATATCCATATGACCGCAGTGCTGCCGTTCTATATGCTCATCAATGGGCCTATGGACGGAACCCGCTTTTTTACGATTATGAGCACCTGGGCGGAGACTGCACCAACTTTGCGTCTCAGTGCATTTACGCGGGCAGTGGCGTTATGAATTTTACGCCGACCTATGGTTGGTATTACATTGACGCAAACCGGAAAGCGCCTGCCTGGACCGGCGTGCCATATCTATATAACTTTCTGACACGGTCCAATCAATCCATTGGCCCCATCGGGAAACCCTGCCAGCTGAAGGAGCTTTTACCGGGAGACTTGATTCAGCTTTCCTTTAAAGGGGAGGACTATCAGCACTCACCAATTGTTGTGTCTGTAGGCTATCCGGTATCACCTGAAAATGTATTGATTGCAGCTCACAGTTATGACGCCGATTTCCGTCCTTTGTCCACTTATGAATATCGAAAAATCCGAATGATCCATCTGACCGGCGTGATACGTCCTTAAAATTTTGTTCAATAATTTGATGGAGTATCTCCGGAGTTCAAGCAGAAGAGAAGAGACCCGCCTCCCGGCGGGTTTTCTTCAGCTTTCCTGCTTCTTTTTTCTTGTTTTTTTAACGCCTGACAAGGGATTTAACTTTGCAGCAATTTGGAGGGATTCATTGCCGATATGGGTGTAAATCTGTGTGGTGTTCAGGTGGTCGTGGCCTAAAACCTCCTGGACAGCCCGTACGTCTACACCATTTTGCAGCATCAATGTCGCGGCGGTGTGGCGAAGCTTATGAGAAGAGTATTCGCTCTCATCCAGTCCCGCCCCGGAGAGCCGCTTTTTTACCATGGCGTGTACGGTGGAACGGCTGACCCGTTCATTTCGGGCGGAGAGGAACAGCGCGTTGGCATCCTGCCCAGTAATGGGACGGCGCACCGCCAGATAGCGGGACAGCGCATCCTGACAGGCGTCATTTAAATAGAGAATTCGTACTTTATTGCCTTTTCCCAATACTCGAAGGGTGTCGCCCTGAATATCCCGGAGGTTTAATCCGACTAACTCAGAAATTCGCAGCCCGCAGTTCAGGAACAATGTCAGGATGCAGTAATCCCGTTCTTGATTTTTACCCTCTACAGAATCCAGCAAATGAAGGCTTTCATCCAGTGTCAAATATTTGGGCAAGGACTTTTTCAGCTTCGGAGAATCAATGTCTTTGACAGGATTTTCACGAAGCAGATGCATCTTGTTGGTCAGGTAATTATAGAAGGACCGAATCGTCGCCAGTTTTCGAGCCCGAGAGGTGGCGTTCAGACCGTAGTCAGAGATTTGACTGTTCTGGTGCAGAACGCGGTCCCGGCTCAAGTAGGTCATGTAGCTGTAGATATCCGTCAGTGTCACACTGGCAACGAAGTCCAAGTCGACATCCAGAATATCGATTTCATCCAGGGCCAGACCGGCCAGACTGGGATTCCGGATTTGCTTCATATAACGAAAGAAATTGCGCAAATCTAAAAAGTATTCATCCACCGTGCGTTTAGAATGCGCTTTGACGGTTTCATGATACGCAAGAAAATCAATTAGAATTTGCGGGGCGTCTGTACGGTAATCATTCATCTGTTCTTTGTATTGGGGTTCAGTTTGCTTGGGCAGATTACAGCTTCAGCGGTCTCGGACCGGTTTTCTCTCCCCTGAATTGAACAAAAATTTCATTTTGTTCAATTATGCATATCCCCAAACTCCCTCCTCTCTTTTTGACATTATACCACGCAGAGACTCTGACGGCAAGCCAGACAAACAAACTCCCGAGCATGTATTTGGTCACAATGTTGTCTGAATGTCCGCCGGACAATGAAAATTCTGTCCAGCGGACATTCAGACGGTTTTCAATCTTCGGACGGCTATGTTGTTCCAGTTATTTTTCTATGCCGGACCAGCTCAGCAGCCATTGATCATCACGCCGGATCAGTTCCATGGTCAAGTAGTTATAACTTTCGCCTTCCTCCAGGTTTAGCCGGTGTTTGACCGAGACCCTGGCAGAGGCTGGATTTTGGTCATCCTCCAGAACATAGTCTACAGAAGCAACGGTGAGATTGGCCCAAACGTTCTCGCCATAGGCGTCTGCTTCGGCGTCTTCTGCCAGAAGATCCGAAATGCTGGACAGGTCATTGGACAGCAGCGCCGGAAACAGACGGTCCGCTGCCGCATAGAGAGAACGCATCCACTCTGGAACAGCCTCCTTCAAGGAGATTACCCGGAAGCTGGACGCCATATCGCGGAAAAGCATACCAAGCCCTTCTTCCGCTTCCAGAAAATAGCGGGCGGTCAGGACGAAGGCGCCGCCCTGTCCGTCATCTATGAACCAAAGCTCCGCCTGTTCAGAGTTCCATTCTGTTCCGTTGCTTGCCCGAAGGTAAAGGCTGGCGTCATCCTCTCCTGGTATAAATTCAGCGTAACGGTCCGCCAAAGTTTTTTTCGCTTCACGCTTGGCCTCTGAGGCAGAAATTTGAGGCATGTGGAAAATATCCAATCCACACTCAGGAAAATCTTCCGGCAAAGAATTGATACTTCTAATACTGTAAAGTCCTTTTTCTTCACGGATAAAAAACTGTTCCTCATTGACGTAAATGAGAAAATCCACCGCCTCATCCTGGGACTGAGGCGCATAGCTCAACAGACGCAGTGTCCCGATTTCACTGCCATCTGGCGGCAGAAACGTATCAGAACCCGGTGTCTCCTCAACAGGGGCCGGCGGGACAACAGGCGTTTCTGTCCGCCATATAAAGACACTTCCGGCTGTCAGCATCAGCGCCAGACAGGCTGCGGCGGCAAGGCTGTATCGAATCCAGTAATTCTGCCGCCGTTCACTGCGCACAATTAAATGCGGCAACGCCTCTCCGATTGCGGCAAACAGCCGCTCCTGCTCATTCATAAAAGCCTTCCTTTCTCAAATATTGCTTCAGTTTCGTTCGGGTGCGGAACAGGCTGGTCCGTACAGTATTCTCCCGCATTCCATAACGCTTGGCTATATCTGCCATAGGTTCGGCAAACCAGTAGCGCCTCAGAAAAATATTGCACGTTTGCTCCGGCAGGCCGCACAGAAAACGGTTTATGGCCTCTGCCAGTTCTGCCGCTTCCAAAGTCTGAACAGTATCGGAGAATGAGACGCATTCTTTCAGTTCATCCAGAACCAGAGGCATCTCTCCCCCGCCCCGTTTTTCTGTATGAAGGGAGCGCCAGCGATTGAAAGCCAGATTTCGTGTAATCACCCCCAGAAATGGAGCCAGCAGTCTGGGACGGTCTTCCGGCATTGCGTTCCAGGCCTTCAGCCAAGTGTCGTTGACACACTCCTCCGCATCCCGGTGATCCGGTAAAATATTGCGGGCAATGGCCTGGCAATACTTACCGTATTTCTTTCCAGTCCATTGAATGGCCTCCGGGTTACGGGACCAGTACAGATCTACAATAGCTTGATCTTCCATATTTTCTCCCCTTTTGCGTTTGTGTATTTCATAGAGGGCCCTTACTGATATAGACAGGAAAAACCAGACTTCGTTTCCGTTTATCTTCCCCTTTTGCAAAAAAAGCGTCCGCCGGTAAATTCAGGCGGACGCCGGGCTGCGGCGGACAGGCAGTGAAATTGCGTGAGCAGCTGGTTCATTTCTCTCATCAGCGATTCTTTTGATAGATGGCCCAAAGACCATCCATCAGCAGGAACTTGTCATAGATGATCTTATTCCGGCAATACCGTACAATTACGGGAGCGTTTCCCCCGGTGGCCACTACGCTGATTTCCCGGTTTGGGAACTCTTCCCGAATACGGTCAATGATACCGTCCAACATTCCGGCAGTGCCATAGACAATGCCGGAACGCATGCAATCTTCCGTGTTCTTCCCGATCAGAGCCTTGGGATGCTGAAGGGAGATGTCCGGCAATTGGGCCGCCCGGCGGCTGAGGGCCTCCAAAGAGACATTGACTCCCGGCAGCAGCAGTCCTCCCTCGTAGGTCCGTCCCTCGGAAATTACCCCAATGGTAGTAGCCGTGCCCATATCAATGGTGATAATAGGAGGCGTGAATTTTTCCAGCGCCGCCACAGCGTCCGCCACGATATCCCCTCCTACTTGAGTTTGGACCGTCAAGCGGATATTCAATCCGGTCTTCACTCCCGGTCCTACTACCATGGGCGGCTTGCCCAGAAGACGGGTCAGCGCCTTTTCCATCATGAAATTCAGCGGCGGCACCACGCTGCACAGGATGGCACCCGTGACATCCTTGTAGCTGAAATGATAAAGGGTGAAGAGATTCATCAAATCAATGCAGATTTGGTCGGCTGTTTTCCGGCTGTCCGTATCCAGGGAGGCCAGAAAACGAAGGTTTTTTTCCCTGTCGAAAAGTCCGACAGAAGTATTGGAGTTACCGGCATCTATAGCAAGCAGCATGAAAATCGCTCCTTTCGTAAGGGCTTTATTGGGATTCACCGGATGCGTTTGGTCAACCGAACTTTCTTTTCTCTTCATATAGTAACACGAGTCCGGGCTCCTGGCAAGAGCGGGCAGAAAAATGGCTTGCACACGTACATAAGTTCTGATATAATCCATGTATCACCATGAAAGGACCGTAAATTCATGACTTATTGGGCAAACGTGACGTCTCCCCTAGGTCCGGTAAACCTGGCCTCTGACGGAGAAGCGCTGATAGGACTGTGGCTGGAAGGGCAAAAGTATTTTGCGGCTGGATTGGAGGATACGATAGAACCGTGCCCAGAACTGCCGGTTCTCCGGCAGACAGCGGCTTGGCTGGACGCCTATTTTGCAAAACAGGACCTTCCTCCCCTTCCGCCGCTGGCTCCCAGGGGAAGTGCGTTTCGGCAACGGGTGTGGAAGCTGCTGCTGGAGATTCCCTTCGGGGAAACCACCACCTACGGCGCCCTGTCGGAGAAGCTGAAAGCCGCTGGCAGTTCCGCCTCTCCCCAGGCTGTTGGCGGCGCGGTGGGTCATAATCCGATTTCCATCCTCATTCCATGCCACCGGGTGGTGGGCTCGGACGGCAGTCTGACAGGCTATGCCGGAGGCGTGGACAAGAAACGGTTTTTGCTGGAGCTGGAAGGCGCTGACCTGTCAAAACTCTATACGCCCACAAAGGGAACCGCACTTTGAGAGAGGATTCTTAACAGACAGATTTCTGCCGGCAAAGCGCACAGAAACGGCGGGCATCGGTTCTCCCAATGCCCGCCTTGTTTCACAGAATGATGCAGATCAGCCCTCCGCTGCCCTCGTTGATGATGCGGGTCAGCGTCTCCTGGAGTTTCTTCCGGGCATCCTCCGGCATTCGTTTCAGCTTGCCCTGCAGGTCATCACTGACCAATTCATGAAAGCTCCGGCCAAAAATATTGGACTGCCAGATTTTGCTGGTATCTCCCTCAAACTCCTGAAGAAGATAATTCACCATATCTTCTGACTGCTTCTCGTTTCCCACAATGGGCGAGACCGCCGTCTCTATATCCGCACGAATCATGTGAATGCTGGGGGCGCTGGCCTTCAGCTTCACACCATAACGCCCGCCCTGCTTCATGATCTCCGGTTCCTCCAGCTTCAGCTCCTCTATGCTGGGTACAACAATGCCATACCCCGTCTCCCGCACATCCCTCAGCGCACCGGACACCTTGTCATATTCCGCCTTTACCGCCGCAAGACGGGTCAGCAGGCTCATCAGATCGCCGTCATCCCCTACCTCAAAGCCGGACTGTTCCGACAGCGTTCGGTAAAACAGCTCCCTTGGCAGACGCAGGCTGGCCGCCGCCACACCGGTCCCCAGGTCAATGGCCGTAATTTTTGCCTCGCTGATGTTTTCACAGGTTCCCAAAGCTGTAATGACGCCGTCTACTTCCCGGATGTGCTGGAGCTGAGCGGTGCCCTGACGTACCGCTTCGTAGAGACTGGCCTTGATGGGATGGTCCAGAGGCAGGGCGTCTACCCACGGCGGCAGGAACAAATCCAGTTCCTGCATGGGGAACTCATAGAGCACTGCCCGTAGGATGTCAGCGACATCCTCTTCTCCCAGTTCCAAACAGTTCACCGGAACGCAGTTCACCTCATACCGGGAAGCAATGTCCCGCGCAATGGCGGACGCCCGGTCGCTTCTGGGGTCTGCGGAGTTCAGCAGAACAATAAAGGGTTTCCCCAGTTCCTGGAGTTCCCGAATCACCCGCTCCTCTGCCTCCAGATAATCCTCCCGCGGAATATCGGAGACCGTACCGTCAGTAGTAATGACAATGCCAATGGTGGAGTGCTCGGAAATCACCTTCCGGGTGCCGATCTCCGCTGCCTCGGTCATGGGAATTTCGTGGTCGTACCAGGGGGTCGTCACCATGCGGGGAGAATCGTCCTCAAATTGTCCAATGGCGCCGCGTACCATGTAGCCCACACAATCAATGAGCCGCACGGAAAAAGAAGCTCCATCCGGCAGCTGAACCTGCGCCGCCTCCTCCGGAACAAATTTGGGTTCCGCCGTCATGATGGTCCGGCCGGACCCGCTCTGAGGCAATTCATCCCGGGCTCGCTCCTTGCGGTACACATTTTCAATGTTGGGAATCACCTGGGTTTCCATAAAGCGCTTGATGAAGGTGGATTTTCCGGTGCGCACCGGTCCTACTACACCGATGTAGATATCCCCCGCCGTGCGGGTAGCGATATTCTGATAGATGGTCGTATTCATAGCATCCCGTCCTTTTTCCGCTTCATGTTCTCACTCTATGCCCGTCCCCCAAAAAGTATGACAGGCCGTCTGGTTTTAGGAAAACTGCACAAATTCCTCCTTGAAATTCAAGAGCGGATTCAGAATAATTTTGTCTTTACAGAGATGCTTTAGCATGGTAAACTACTACCGTACTAAAACGAACGGGACGTCCCGTTCCAATTTGGAGGATGAAACGATGAAAAAAAAGCTTTGGGCACTTCTCTTGGCCCTGTCCCTGACGCTGTCCCTGGCAGCCTGCGGCGGCAATTCCAGCAATTCCGGCAGCAGTACCGCTCCCCCAGCGGAGTCCAACCAGAACACCACTTCCGATGACGGCGCTGACATCTCGGACGCCGCAGCGGAAAGTGACCTGGCCTATGTTCAGGGCAAGGGCGTCCTGGTGGTGGGCATGACGGACTTTGCCCCCATGGACTACCGGGATGCCGATGGCAAATGGATCGGCTTTGACGCCGATATGGCCACCGCCTTTGCTGAGAGCCTGGGCGTCAAGGTGGAGTTCCAGGAGATCACCTGGGATTACAAGGTCATGGAGCTGGATGCCAAGAGCATTGACTGCGTCTGGAACGGCATGACCTTGAACGACGAGGTCAAGGCGGCTATGGACACTGGAGCCCCCTATTCCCTCAACGCCCAGGTTCTGGTGGTCCCCACTGAGAAGGCTGCGGACTTTGAGAACCTGACCACCCTGGAGGGTCTGAACGTGGCTGTGGAGTCCGGCTCCGCCGGCGAGGACGCTGCCGAGGCTCTGGGCGCTTCCACCACCGCCGTAGCCAAGCAGGCCGACGCGCTGATGGAGGTCTCCGCCGGCACCGCCGACGCCGCCGTAATCGACCTGCTGATGGCCGGCGCTATGATCGGCGAGGGAACCAACTACGCCAACCTGACCCATACCGTCAACCTGAACGCCGCCCAGGGCCTGGAGTCCGAGGAATACGGCGTGGGCTTCCGCAAGGGGTCTGACCTGGTAAGCGCTTGGAACGAGTTCTGGGCCGCCGCCATAGCCGACGGCACCGTCCTGGAGACCGGCACTACATACGGCGTGCAGGAGTCCCTGATTTTAGAGTAAACCCTTCCCAATTTCCATCCGCAAAGGCAGAGAGGTACTCCTCTCTGCCTTTGGACGGTTTTCCTCCCCCAAATTTTCAATGAGAGGACGATTCCATGCTTTCCTTTTTCAGCTCCGCCGAGTTCCAAACGGTCCTGTCCACCCTGAACACCGGCTTTGTCAAAACCCTCCAGCTCTTTTTCGTCACCCTGGTGGGGGCGGTCCCTCTGGGGCTGGTCATCTCCTTCGGCTCCATGAGCCGCATCCCTCCCCTGCGGTGGCTGACGAAAACCCTGGTCTGGATTATCCGGGGTACGCCCCTGGTCCTCCAGATCATTGCCCTCTACTATGTGCCCGGCCTGAAGGGTGTCCACATCTGGAGCGGCGGCGAGTCCGGGCGGTTTACCGCCGTGGCGGTGGCTTTTGTCATCAACTATGCCTGCTATTTCTCGGAGATTTACCGGGGCGGCATCCAGGGCGTGCCTGCGGGGCAGCAGGAGGCCGGACTGGTGCTGGGCATGACCAAGCGGCAGATTTTCTTCAAGATCACGCTGCTGCAAATGATCAAGCGCATTGTCCCCCCCATGTCCAACGAGATCATCACCCTGGTCAAGGACACTTCCCTGGCCCGAGTGGTGGCTTTGCAGGAGGTCATCTGGATGGGCGAGTCCTTTATGAAGGGCAATCAGGGCTATGCAGGACTGGTGTGGCCACTGTTCTTTACGGCGGTGTACTACCTGGCCTTCAGCGGCGTGGCCACCCTGCTTCTGGGGAAGCTGGAACAGAAGCTGGAATATTTCCGTTGAGAGGAGCGGACAGACATGGAAATTTTAGAGGTCCAACACATTGAAAAGCACTTCGGGGACACCCAGGTCCTCAGCGACATCAGTTTTTCCCTGGAGGAGGGACAGGCTCTGTCCATCATTGGCTCTTCCGGCTCCGGCAAGACCACCCTGCTCCGCTGCCTGAACTTCCTGGAGCGGCCGAATCACGGTTCTATCGCCGTGAGGGGCAATGTGATCTTTGACGCGTCGGACCCCTCTACCCAGGCGGAGAGGGATATCCGCCAGAAGCGGCTCCACTTCGGTCTGGTGTTCCAGAATTTCAACCTCTTTCCCCAGTACACGGCCCTGCAAAATGTTACCCTGGCCCGGGAACTGCGGGCCAAGGAGCGGGGCGGTGAAAGCCGGGAAGACATTATGAAGGCAGGCCGGGACCTGCTGGACCAAATGGGCCTGGCGGACCGGGCGGACCACTACCCTCACCAGCTCTCCGGCGGCCAGCAGCAGCGGGTGGCCATCGCACGGGCTCTGGCTCTCCAGCCGGATATCCTCTGCTTTGATGAGCCCACCTCAGCCCTGGACCCGGAGCTGACCGGCGAAGTACTGCGGGTGATTCGCTCCCTGGCGGAGAAACGGACGACCATGATTATTGTTACCCATGAAATGGCCTTCGCCCGGGATGTGGCGGATCAGCTTATCTTCATGGACAGCGGCGTAATTGTAGAACAAGGCAGCCCCCGAGAGGTCATCGACCATCCCAAAGAAGAACGGACAAAACAGTTCCTGTCCCGGTATTCCAATCATTAAAAAAAGCGCTCCGCCGCAGGGCTGGAGCGCTTTTTTATTCATTAAGCCCGCTTTCTCGGAATCAGCAGCATCTGGTCCGCAGGAATGTCCCCCTCCTCTTCCAGTTGATTGGCGGAAAGGATTGCGGAAATGGTGGTATTGTATTTTTTCGCCAAGTCCCAGGTACTCTCCTGCCGTCCAATGCACCGCAGCACCAATGACGGCGCTCCAGAGGTGTCCTTTGCCGTCTCCGTGTCCAGTTTCGCGGCGGAAACGCATATCTTTTTGGTTCTGGCTGCCGCCTCAATGTGGAAGTCCACAGGAAATCGCACTTCGATTCCCCGCTCGCCCAAGGTGCCTTGAATTTCCTCTGTACAGACCGCCCGGGCTGTCACCCGGCTGTCCTCCGGAAGCTCTAGCTGGCAGCTGGCGTCCAGGCTTCGCTCTGCCACCAAGGGAACACCGCCCTCATCCAGATACATGGCCCGGACTGTCACGCCTGTCCGCAGCACGGCGGTGCCCCCCTCCCGGCTGACGGATACCGCACCGCAGACAGCAGACAGCGCCAGAATGGATTCCGCCACCACACCGATCTCCAGCACCTCCCGCAGAGTCTGCCGGCGGGTCAACGTCTCCCGGAAGCTGGTGAGGCTCAGAGGGACCGCGTCATAGGTCAAATCATAAGCTGTAGAATAGAGGTCGTTGAGCAAAGTCAGCTCCTGCTCCTCCCGCAAAAGTGCTGTGGCGTGCAGGTAAAGCGTTACGGCGATTTGCCGTCCCTCCGGGTCATCACCGTCAATCTGAAGATCCGTACCGGTCAGCTGTAATTGCAGGCTGGCCAACGCCCCCTCCTGTGCCCCTTCCACCTCCATAATCTGAGAGAATGGCAGTTCGGACACCGTGGAACCACAGCTGCCGCTGCTGGTTCGGTACAACAGGCTGATCGAAAAAACACCCTTGAAAATCAGCTTGTTTCCCACGATTTTCGTCTCTGTCACCGTGCTGGAAACCTGGCTGGTCAACAGTTCCGACGCACCCTCACGCCCTGGTGAGAGATTCATCTCCTCTGTGAAGGTAAAATCCTTTTCAGCAATGTGCGTCAAAAGGATTGCGTGCTGCCGCTCCTGCCGCTTTTCTACACAAAGCCGCTCGTCCGCCTCCACATCCGTACAGAAATGCAGCGGGCTGCGCTGATACCCAGTCAGGTGGGTTACCAATTTGCAGTGGGTAAAGATCTTCCGGGGGTTCAGCATCCGGGCCTCCAGAAATTCCGGTTCTGCTTCCGCAGTCAGATACTGACAGTTCGGCAGGCTGCGGCTGTCGCTCTCCACCGTGAAGGGCATAGCAAATTCCAAGGTGCGGACGCCGCTCTCCCCGTCCGGCGTGTAGAGCACCGTCACCCGAACAGTGCCGGAAAGTTCCGCTTTTCCGTCCCGAAGCTCCCGGCTGTGAAGGTAAACTTTCCCGTCCGTCTCAATAATGCGGGCAATGTCGGGACAGTAGTCCGGCACAATGGTCTCCGCTGTTTCCTCCTGGGTCAGAGTCAGTTCTCCCCCCGTTTCGTAGGTATCCAGCGATACATTTTTCATTTCCAGTTCCATGAAGAAGTCCTTCCTTTCCCGGCAGTTCATAGATGCTCTACACTTTATGCCGCTGCCGGGCCGGTTATGCCTTTTTCAAAAGAAAACGCCTGCCGCAGAGGCCCGGCAGGCGGAATAGAAAGGAATTTCAGACCTTGAACAGCTTTTTCAGTATACCCCGCAGCATTTTGGGGGATTTCCAGACCACGATATTCATACAATGCCTCCTCCCTCGTTTCAGCGCCGGCAGCAGGCGCAGCCGCAGCCAATCAGCAGGAATGCTACCAGAAACATCAGCAGACCCACTGGAAACACGGCGGCAATGAGAATCCCGACGCCCAGCGCCACCGCAAACATCCCCAACAGGCGGAATCCGTTTCCTCCACATCCTCCATACATTGCGTCACGCCTCCTTTCCTTCTGTCTCAGTATATACAGCTCAGGAGGGAGTTGTGCAAAAACGCCGCCCGAAGGCAGCGTCCCGCATTCCTTATTTTTTTCCCTGCCAATCCCGCAGAAACTTGAGTTCCTCGTAAAGCCGAAGATAGCTGGCGTGGCGGCTCTTCTGAATCGCGCCCCTGTGCAGAGCCTCCAATACGGCGCAGCCCTTTTCCTTGGTGTGACTGCATCCAACAAAGCGGCAGTTCTCCAAATAGGGAGCAAACTCCACAAAGGTCTCCGGCAGGCGCCGTTTCAGCTCCAGATTCAGCTCCTCAGCCTCAAAGGAGGAAAAGCCCGGGGTATCCACCACTTCCGCCCCGCAGGAAAGATGGTGCAACTCCACATGACGAGTGGTGTGCCGTCCCCGTCCTAAGGCCGTGCTGACGGCTCCAGTCTCCAGATGAAAGGCGGGATCCAGCGCATTTAAAATGCTGGATTTCCCTACGCCGGAGTTCCCTGTAAAGGCAGACAGCTTGCCGGAAATCCATTCCTTTAAAATCTCCATTCCCTCCCCGGTTTCCGCGCTGACCTGTAAGGTCGGAAATCCGGCTGCATGGTAAATTCTATAAAGATCTTCTGCCCGGTCCAGATCACACTTGTTCAGCAGGACCACCACTTGACAGCCTTTCAAGGCGGCAATGGCGGCTACCCGGTCTATGAGATAGGGGTCCGTTCTGGGAATGGCGGCAGAGGCAATTACCACCAACTGGTCAATGTTGGACACAGCAGGCCGGGTGAAGGCATTCTGCCGGGGCAGAATCCGCTCCACAAAGCCCTCGCTGTTTCCCAACTCCCGGACCTCCACCTGGTCCCCTACCAGGGGAGAAATTCCATCTTTCCGGAATTTCCCCCTGGCCCGGCAAGTCAGGACTGTCTCTCCGGTATCCACGTAATAAAAGCCGCTGAGGGCCTTGTAAATCCGTCCCGTCATATCAGGTAAACTGCTCTTCCCGGCTCTGCTCCTGGGACAGCGTCAGATCAAAATACACCCGGACGGTCTGGGTCCCGGAGCCCACCAGGGTGGGATACACATATCCGTCAGCCATGCTGACACGCTCGTCGTACTGGGGAGCCTTCTCGTCGCCCACGTAAACCTTCACATCAACGGTGGTCCGGTCGTCCTGGGGCAGCTCGATTTCGATTTTCTTCGACACGGTGCTGATGCCCTTGCTGACCCGGAATTTAATGGTGTCCCACTCTTTCACCTTGGTGGTGGGTTCAATGCTCTGCCAGATGACGGTATCCGGCTCCTGGTCGCTCTCCACGTACTCCACGTCCGCCTCTGTGCAGGTCAGGTGCCAGGGGTCCACCACTTCCCGCAGAACCTTGTCGATGGGCTCTCCAATAAAGCGGGGCACTACCACTTCTTTGATCTCCGGGCCTTTGCTGACAATGAAGCGGACGGTGTCTCCATCCTTCAGCGTGTCACCCTCAGCAGGTTCACTGGAGATGATATAACCCGCGGTCACACTGTCATTGAACTGCATGTCCGACTCACTGCTGATGATGTCCAGATGATATTTCTCAATCAGGCCCCGCATGGTGGCCTTCGCCTGCGCCACCGTCTGGTTGACCACATTGGGCATCTCATCGGTCTCCTCCCCGGCACTGATCCAGACTTGAATCTCCGGGTTCTCCCCCTTCTTGTAACGCCCGTCTGTGGGATTTTGCCGGGCAATGGTATTCTCCGCATATTGGTCGCTGTACACGGTACCCATATTGACCAGGGTAAAGAGGCCTTTGACGCTGTCCAGCTCATTGGCCTGTTCCAGCGTGTAGCCCAGCACTGGCGGCACGACTATCTGCTGCGGAACATCCGGCTCTTCTTGAATGGAGTCCGAGACCATGCGGAACAGCACCACCACCAGCGCTGCCGCCAATAGAATGGCTACGCTCAGAAGAATTTTTACGCTGGTTCCGCCCTTGTGCCGGATGGGCTCGTAATCGTCATCATCGTAGTCCCGGCGGCGTTCTCGGGGTTCCCGGGTCTCCCGATTCTTGGGAGTGGGATGAAGCGTCCGGTCATAGGTGCGAATCGGCTGTGTGGGCTCGTCCGGCTCCTCCGGCCGGAGATCTACAATGGAAAAATCCAGCTCCACGTTGGGATTTTTGCGGAAGTTCTCCAGGTCCGCAATCATGGCGTCCGCCGAGGCATAGCGCCGGTCCAGCTCCGGCGTCATCGCCTTCATGCAGATCAGTTCCAGCTGCGGAGGAATTTCTGAGTTGAGTTCCCGGGGAGGCAGAGGTATAGCACTGAGGTGCTGAATCGCCACCGATACGGCGGAATCCCCCTCGAAGGGCAGCCGGCCAGTCAGCATCTCATACAGAACCACACCGGCAGAATAAATGTCAGACCGTGCGTCGGTCCGTTCCCCCTTGGCCTGTTCCGGAGAGATATAGTGTACGGAACCCAGGGCCTCCTGCGTCAGGGTCTGGGCGGCATTCTCCAGACATGCGATACCGAAATCGGCCACCTTTACGCTGCCGTCCCGAAGAACCATAACATTCTGCGGCTTGATGTCCCGGTGGACAATCCCCCGGCTGTGCGCGTGGCTGAGGCCCCGCATAATCTGCGTGATGAAGTGCAGGGATTCCCGCCAGTTCAGCTGGCCCCGCTTTTCCATATACTGCTTCAGTGTGATGCCGTCAATCAGCTCCATGACAATATATTCCGTCCCGCCGCCCTTGGACACGTCATAAACGGATACGATATTCGGGTGGGACAGCTGCGCAACGGCCTGGGATTCCGCGTTGAAGCGGCGCCGGAAATCCTCATCCTGGGCCAGATCGCTCTTGAGCACCTTCAGAGCCACAAGGCGGTTGAGCCGGTGACATTTGGCTTTGTAGACAACTGCCATGCCGCCTGTGCCAATGCGCTCCAGAATTTCATAGCGGTTGTCCAGCATCTTTCCGATGTATTGATCCATACGGCTCCCCCCTTCCTTACAGCTTCCGCACTAAAACGGCGGTAATGTTGTCTGACGCGCCTTGGCCTTTGGCAATGGCCAGCAGGCGATCCATGCAGGTCTCCAGATCCTCCTGGAGAATCTCCCTGTGAAGTTCCTGGTCTGTCACTGTGTTGACCAATCCATCCGTACAGAGGAGAAGAAAATCGCCCGGCTGCATCCGGCAGGTATAGCAATCGCACTCTGTGTCCACCCCAGGCCCCAATGCCCGGGTAATCAGGTTCCGGTTCGGATGCCGCCGGGCCTCCTCAGCCGTGATGTCGCCTCGCTCCACCATGTGCTCTACCAGAGAATGGTCCCGGGTAATCTGAACAATGCGGTCTTTTGTAATGTGATACGCCCGGCTGTCCCCCACGTTAGCCACCACCACGCCGCCATGGAACGACACGGCGGAGACCAGCGTAGTGCCCATATTCTGATAATCCTCCGAATGTTTGGCAGCGGCACGGATGGCCTCATCGGCCAAAGCCACCGCCTGAACAGAGGCCTCCCGCAGCTTTTCCGGCGTCATGCCGGGCCTCAGACGCTTCTCCAGCTCTGCGGTAAAGGTATCCACTCCAATACGGCTGGCCAGCTTTCCGCCGGCAGAACCACCCATGCCATCGCAAACTACGCAGATTGTGTACCCGGAAGCGGTCTGCTCTCGAACGGCATAGGCATCCTGATTTTCCCGGCGGACCAGCCCGGTGTCCGTCATACTCCAGATATGTTTCACTGGGAACCTCCTCTTTCTTCCGCCTTCCGGCGAAGCTGTCCGCAGGCGGCGTCGATGTCGCCTCCCAGGCTCCGGCGCACCGTGGCGGTGACCCCATGGGATTCCAGCCGCTTTTGGAATGCCGCCGTGCGGCGTGAGGGCCGGAATGGGCTCTCCGCCACGTCGTTCAGCGGGATTAGATTCACGTGTCCGGGCATTCCCCTCAGCCGCCGGGCAATCAAGTCCGCCTGCCAGTCCTGGTCGTTGACACCGTCAATCATAGCGTATTCAAAGGAAATCCGCCGGCCGGTCCTGCGGAAATAGTCGTGGCAGGCCGTGAAGAGTGCTTCCAGATCATAGGCCCGGTTGACCGGCATCAGACGGGAACGGGTCTCTTCGTCCGGCGCATGCAGGGAAACGGACAAAGTCAGCTGCAGTCCCAACTCCGCCAAACGGCGAATGCCGGGTACCACGCCGCAGGTGGACAGAGAAATGTGGCGCATCCCAATGTTCATTCCATCCGGATGGTTGACAATTTCCAGAAACTTCAGCACGGCGTCCAGGTTGTCCATCGGCTCGCCAATGCCCATCAGTACTATATTGGAAACAGGAACTCCTGCGTCCTTTTGTACAAACATCACCTGGTCCAGCATCTCCCCAGGCGTCAAGTCTCTCACCTTTCCAGCTATTGTGGATGCACAGAAAGCACAGCCCATCCGGCATCCTACCTGGGAGGAGATGCAGACTGTATTTCCATGATGATAACGCATTAAAACAGATTCAATGCAGTTGCCGTCCGCCAGTTCCCAAAGGTACTTAATCGTCCCGTCCTTGGCAGAGAGCTGCTTTCGGGCGATACGGGGAACTGTCAGCAGGCATTCCGCTTTCATTCGTTCTCGCAGGCTGCGGGGCAGATTAGACATCTCGTCGAAAGAGATGATCCCCCGGTTCAGCCACGCAAAAACCTGTTTTCCCCGAAAAGCCGGTTCCCCCATGGCTTGTAAAGCTTCTTTACTTTCCATAAGGGTCATGGATTTCAAATCAATCATACAACACGCCTCTGGTCAAATATGCCGTGTCATACGGCAGATGTAAAAACCGTCCGTTCCCTGGCGATGGGGCCAAAGCGTCAGCTGGCCTTCCACCAATCCAATTGGTTCCGGCAGATGAAAGTTTTCCCAGGAAAAGTCAGGACGCATGCCCAGAAAGGCCTCCGTCACTTCTTCATTTTCCTCGGGAAGCAAGGTGCAGGTGGAGTAAAGCAGCGTACCGCCGGGCCGCACATACCGGGAAGCGTTCTCCAGAATACCGCTTTGCAGTACCGGAAGCATAAACAGCTCGTCCGCCCGTTTCCGGCGGATATCCGGCTTCTTCCGAAGGATGCCAAGCCCTGAACAAGGGGCGTCCACCAAAACCACATCAAACGCCTTGTTCCACTCCGGGCGATACTGCCGTCCGTCAGCGGTTTCCGTGCGGAGACAGGTCAGACCCAGCCGCTCCGCACCTTCCTGAATGCGTTTGAGCTTATTTTCATGCAAGTCGCAGGATACAATCTCCCCCTGGTTTCCCATGGTAATGGCAGCGGCAAAAGACTTGCCGCCGGGAGCGGCGCAGACATCCAAAACGCGGTTTCCCGGCGAAAGACCTGCGGCCATTACCGCCAGACGGGCCGCCGGGTCCTGAATGTAGAAAGCCCCGTTCCGGAAGGAATTCAGATGTTCCAGGTTTCCTGTACCAGAGAGCAGCAGGCAATCCGGCAGCCAGGGGTGAACTTCCGCCTGAACCCCCTCCTCCCCTAGTACCGCCTGTACCTGCTGGATTTCAAACCGGCAGGTATTGACCTGCGCCGCCGCAGGCGGCTGGCTGTTGTTTAGTTCCAGCAGCCTCTCGGTCTCTTCCCGGCCCAACAATTCCAGCAGACGTTTCACAAGCCATTTGGGGTGACTATAGCGAATGGAAAGATATTTTGCCTCGTCCCGACTTGGAATGGCAGGCAGGGAACCCTTTTCCCGGCTGAGACGGCGAAGAACCGCGTTCACCAATCCCGCTGCCTGGCCCCGTCCTGCGCTTTTCGCCAGTTCTACGGATGTGTGAACAGCGGCGCTGTCCGGCACCCGGTCCAGGAAAAGAATCTGGTAGGCTCCCAAACGCAGAATATCCGCCAAGGGCGGCTGAAGATGATCCAGCTTTTGCGTGCAGAACTGCGAGAGGTAGAAACTCAGCAAGGCCTCATTTTGGATGACGCCGTAAACCATCCGGCTGCATAATCCCGCGTCCGCGGTGGAAAGATGCTCCAAATGAGGCCCGAGGGCGGCGTCTGCCCAGGCGCCCCGGGTTCGGCAGGCAGTCAGAACTGCCAGGGCCTCCTTGCGGGCGCTCATCTGCGGCCTCCGCCCCGGCGGTTTTCACGGCCAAGAAAAATCAGCACATAGCGCAGCAGCTGAAGCGCGGACATCAGCAGTGCCGCCACATAGGTCAAAGCTGCTGCCCGCAGGACTTTTCGGGCTCCGGAAAGCTCATCCGTATCCAAAAGTCCCTGCCCCTCAATCGCCTCCAACGCCCGGCGGGAGGCATTGAACTCCACCGGCAGCGTTACCAATTGGAATACCGTTGTCAACGAGAAAAGTAAAATGCCTATCAGGAACAAGCTCTGGCTATACAGCAGCATTCCCACCAGAAGAAGAATGACCGAACAGCGGGAACCCAGATTCGTCAAGGGAACTATGGCGCTCCGCAGACGGATGGGAGAATAGCCAACGGCATACTGCACCGCATGGCCTGCCTCATGAGCTGCCACACCAACGGCTGCCACCGTCGGCGCACTATAGACGGACTCAGAAAGGTAAATGGTATGATCTCTGGGGTCATAGTGATCCGTTAAATGGCCACTGGTTGGACGAATCGCCACCTGGTACACGCCGTTAGCCCGCAGAACTGCTTCCGCCGCCCGGGCTCCCGTAAGCCCCCGCCGGTTTTGATCGCGGCTGTATTTCCGAAAGCTTCCGCTGACCTGGGCCTGGGCCCAAACAGACAGAATCAACACCGGAATCAGCAGCACGCAATAAATGTTATTAACCAGAAAATTACTGTAATGATTATAAGGCATAAACTCCCTCGAATTTCAGCGTTGTATGGGATGGCCCAGCAAATAGGCGGAAGCCGCCATGCGCTTCCCGCCCTTGGCCTGGAGCTCTATGACGCGAAGCACCTTTCCGTCGCCGCAGGCAATGTCGATTCCCTGCTTTCCAGCCGCCGTAATGGTTCCCGGCTTCGCCTCCACAGTTTCTCCCGTTTCCCGAACGGCATAGAGTTTCATCTCTTCGCCGCTGATGACGTCCGTAGACGCGCAGGGCCACGGCAGCAGGCCCCGTACCTGACAGCTGATTGCATGGGCACTGCGGGTCCAGTCCACCGGTGACAGCTCCTTCCCCAGCATGGGGGCATACGTGTGCTGTGTATGGTCCTGAGCCGTGCGGGTAGCCGTTCCTGCCGCCAGAGCTGCTACGGTTTCCGACAGAGCCTCTGCGCCCAATTCCGCCAGGCGGACGGTGAGAGCCTGGGCATCCTCTGTCTCCCCGATCCGTGTGGACTTTTGCAGGATGATATCCCCGGCGTCCAATTCCTTTGCCATATACATAATGGTAACGCCGGTCTCCGTTTCGCCATTCAGCACAGCCCAGTTGATGGGAGCCGCACCTCGATACTTGGGCAGCAGAGACGAATGGACGTTGATAGAACCCAACTTCGGCGTATTCAGAATATCTTCCGGCAGCAGTTTTCCATAAGCTGCCACGGCAATTAGGTCCGGTTCCAGGGAGCACACCAGCTCCAGGGCTTCTGGGTTCCGAAGGCCAGCAGGCTGAAAAACAGCCAGCTCCTTTGTAATGGCATATTCCTTTACAGGTGAGAAGGCCAGCTTATGTCCGCGATTTTTTGGTTTATCCGGTTGGGTAAACACACCGCAGATTTCATGTCCATCCTCCACCAGACGCCGCAAGGAGGACACCGCAAAATCCGGCGTTCCCATAAACAGAATCCGCATCACTGTACCTCCTCCTGTTCAAAATACGCCTCCACTTCTTCCTCTGTCAGAAAGCGGTCGATACGCTCCGTGTACAGATGCCCATCCAGATGCTCCAGTTCATGGCAGAAACAGCGGGCCATAAGCCCTTCCCCTTCCATCTCAAACCAATTGCCATCCCGGTCCTGCGCCCGGATCCGCACCTGATTGGGACGGGTAACCAGCCCCCACTTTCCTGGAAGACTCAGGCATCCCTCCGGTCCGGTCTGTTCCCCCTTCTGGAACAGAATTTCCGGATTGACCAACTCAATATATTCCTCAGTCTCTTCATCCATGACGATGCAGACCCGGCGAAGAATTCCCACTTGCGGAGCAGCCAACCCCGCTCCGCCAGCCTCGCTCAAAGTTTCCGCCAAATCATCCAGCAGCGCGTGCAAACGGGGATTGAACTCCGTCACGGGGCGGCAGACCTTGGTCAGGCACTTTTCCCCCTGCTCCACAATCTTACGCAATGCCATGCTTGAACCTCCTGCTTTACTCCGCGGTGTTGCAGTCCGCGAAAATATTGAATCCCCGGTTCGCTTTGTTTTTCGCAAAAGCCTTCAGCAGCCAGCTGATCTCCTCCCGGGTCTGTTTATCATTTTTCGCCGCCAGCAGAATACGGTACCGGTAGCGATTGTTTACTTTTAAAATAGGCGCGGGCGCAGGACCCAGTATCTCCGCCGTTTCCGGTCCTGCCCCGGCATAGTACCGGCGCAATTCGTTCCGGACGCCTGCGGCAGCCCGCAAAACGCCTCCCTCGTCCATTCCAGAGACGGTAATGCAGAAGAGGTCCGCAAAAGGAGGATAGCGCCGCACACGCCGCATCTGAAGCTCGCTTTCATAAAACCGCGTGTAATTCTGCTGCGCGGCACATTGAATGACATCATTTTCCGGCGTGTAAGTCTGAATTACCGCCCGGCCGCTCTTGTCTCCCCGGCCAGCCCTTCCCACCACTTGAGTCAGCAGGCTGAAGGTCCGTTCCGCTGCCCGATAATGATCCAGATACAAAGAAAGGTCTGCCGCCAGAACGCCTACCAATGTCACATTCTCAAAGTCCAGGCCCTTGGCCACCATTTGTGTTCCCAATAAAATGGGAATCCGCTCTTTCTCGAAGCGCCGCAGCAGCACTTCATGCCCGCCTGCCGCCGTATCCGCATCCATACGCAGCACACCGGCCTCCGGAAAAAGCTCCGTCAGTTCCTCCTCCACCTTCTGTGTCCCTGTGCCGACCTGCTTCATGATGCCGCCGCACTGGGGACATTTCTCCGGACGGTGTTGGGAATAGCCACAGTGGTGGCACATCAGCCGCTCATTGGCGGAATGGTATGTCAGCGGCACACTGCACCGGCAGCACTCCGGTACATACCCGCACTCGCCGCACAACAGCATCCGGCTGTTTCCCCGGCGGTTCAAAAAAAGAATGCTCTGCTCCCCCCGCTCCAGATTCTGCGCCAGCTCCCGGCGCAAATCCGCTCCGATAAGGCCGGGATATCCGGCTTTGAGCTCCTGGCGCAGATCGGCAATGAGTACCTGAGGCAGATCTTGGTCGTTATAGCGCCGCCGCAGAAAAGCCTTATGGTAAACACCCGTTTCCGCCGCCCAGGCCGTTTCAATGGACGGCGTAGCAGAGCCCAAAAGCAGCAGCGCTTTATCCCGAGCGCAGAGATACTTGGCGATATCCCTTGTGTGGTATCGAGGCGGGTTTTCTGACTGATAGCTTCCCTCCTGCTCTTCGTCCAGGATAATCACACCCAGATTCTGCAAAGGCGCAAAAATTGCGGAACGAGTCCCCAGTACTACCTTCACCTCGCCCCGGCGGATGCGCTTCCACTGGTCATAACGCTCTGTCATGCGCAGAGAGCTGTGGAGCATAACCACATCCTTCCCAAAATATGAGGAAAATTTTCCCATAATCTGAGGCGTCAGCACAATTTCCGGAACCAGAACCATAGCCGTTTTGCCTTTTGTCAGTATTTCCTGAACCAGACGCAAATAGACCTGGGTCTTTCCGCTGCCGGTAACCCCCTGAAGCAGTGCCCCGGCAGCCTGTCCGCTCTCCGCCAGCGACAGCAGATGCGCAAACGCTGTCTGCTGTTCTTCACTGAGACAGATCGGAGGGCCGGGTTCTATGGTATCAGGTTGAGAGATACGCAGTTCTTCTGCCTCGGAAAAGACCAGCAATCCTGCCTTTTCCATGCTTCGCAGGGTCCGCATGGAAGCGCCTGTAAAGTAGGTAATTTCCCCACAGGCGGTCTTTCCGGCGGCGGCCAGAAGCTGTACCACCTCCCGCCGGACGGCGGCAGAGGATTTTTGCGTCAGCGCCAGCGCCTCTGCGGTGCTGACGGCCAGCTCTGCCATGCGGCGGGTTTTATCGGAGATCTTTCGCGCAGCCTCCGCCTCCCGCCAAACAACGCCCGCCTTCTCCAGTCCTCGGAGAGCTGCGGCCGCGGCATCCCCGCAAAGAGAGCGCAGACTCTCCAGCTCCGCCTTGCCGCCGGATTGAACCAAAGCCTCCAGCACTTCGCTTCCATGCCGAATCCCCTCTGCGGCAGCTCTGGCGGCGGCTGGGTCCAATTCCGCCTGAAGCCGCCAAATCTCTCGAATGCGATACCACAGCCCTGCGGGAAGAATGGCCTTCACTGCCTCAAACATTGTGCAAAAGTAGCGCTGGCGCATCCAGAGAGCTAGCGACAGACCGCTTTCGTCCAACACGGGTTCCTGGTCCAGCAAAGCGGCAATGGGCTTCAGACTGGGAATTTTGACGTCCTCTCTCCGGCTCAGAATCACACCCTCCGACAGCCGGTTTCCCCGTCCAAAGGGCACGGTAACCCGCACACCAGGCAGCGCGTGCACCGACAGGACCTCCGGCACCAGATAGTCATAAGGCTTATCAATGGCGTACGGCGCAGCACTGACCGCCACTTTTGCGATAGCTGCGGTTTCCAAGGTTACGCTTCTTCAAGACCGGTACTCAACTCCCCGGCATTCAGCTTCCCGTCTGCCACCTCGTGGATGGCCAGCGTCACTGGCTTGTCGTCCAGGTGAATGTGCGAGTGCTCCGCCTCCTCAGCAATCTGGCGGGCCCGGCGGGCCACCACGTTCACCAGCATATAACGGTTTGGAATATAAGAATTCAGCTTGCTCATAGCGGGATACAGCATCATAACGAAATCGACATCCTTTCTGATCTTGAATGGGAACCCATCAATTGCCGCTGATAATCTCCATGCGTTCCATGGACCGGCAGTGTTCCGCCGTCATGATGGCATCCAGCTCCATGGCGGCATTCTCAATGGTATCGTTGATTACAAAGTAATGATATGCGCTGGCAGTCCGGCATTCCACCTTTGCCCGCAGCAGCCGTTTTTGAATTTTCTCCAGGCTGTCGGTGCCCCGGAGAGTCAGGCGGTGTTCCAGCTCCTCCCAACTGGGGGGCGCAATGAAGATGAGGATGGCATCCGGCCGCTTCTGGGCAATTTGCAGCGCACCCTGTACATCAATCTCCAAAATCACATCCCGCCCTTCTTCCATGGCGGAGTCCACAAAGCGCTTGGGGGTCCCGTAGAAATTGCCTACATATTCGGCGTATTCCAAGAACGCGTCCTGGGCAATCCACTCGTGAAATGTGTCCACATCCAGGAAGTGGTAATGCACACCGTTCTCCTCCCCAACCCGAGGCTGGCGGGTGGTGGCGGAAACAGAAATATAAACCTCTTTCCGTTTTTCCAGCAATGCTTTCAGCACGCTGCCCTTTCCCACTCCGGAAGGACCCGACACGATAAAAGTCTTTCCCTTTTTCATACTCCCTCTCTTTCTCCCACGCCAAATTTCTCCGGCGGCAGGGCTGACAAAATCACATGGTCGCTGTCCATGATAAAAATAGAGGCGGTTTTTCTCCCATAGGTGGCGTCAATCAGCATACCCCGTTCCCGGCTCTCCTGCGCCATGCGGCGAATCGGGGCGGAATCAGGGGAGACAATTGCCACAATCCGCTCTCTGGAGACGGCACTCCCAAAACCAATGTTGATAAACTCCATACTCATTCAATATTCTGAACCTGTTCCCGCATCTTCTCTACCTCTGCCTTCAAGTTGACTACCACCTGAGCAATGGCCACGTCGCTGCTCTTGGAACCGATTGTATTGGACTCCCGGTTGATCTCCTGAATCAGGAAATCCATCTTCCGTCCCATAGGCTCACTGGAGGTCAGCATAGTCCGCATCTGCGCGACATGGCTGCGCAAACGGACGGTTTCCTCATCGACCGCAACCTTATCCGCGTAAATGGCCGCCTCCGTTAAAATCCGCTGGGGGTCAATGGTGACATTCTGGAGTACCTCCTGTATCCGGGCAGTGAGCTTACGGCGGTATTCCGCCACCGTCTCTGGAGAACGGGCCTCCACTTCCCCGGTATAGCGCTCAATAGTGTCCAGGCGGTTTCCAATGTCCTCCGCCAGACGGGCCCCCTCCACACCCCGCATTTTATGGAACGCAGACAGTGCCTCATCCACTACGGCGCAAAGATCCGCTCCTACAGCCTCCAGATCTTCCTCCTCCTTGGTGACCGTAAGCACGTCCGGGAACCGGGCCAGCTGCTCAGGCGCGAGACGGAAGTCGCCAAGGCCACAGGCCTCTGCCAGCTCTTGCAGCGCAGCGGCGTACTGGGCTGCAAGCTCCCGGTTCACAGCCACTTTGGTGCTGTCTGCGGCAGCTTCCACGGTGATGAACACATCCACTTTTCCCCGGGAAACCGACCGCTGCACCCGCTGCCTGATGGCGTCTTCCGCAAAGATATACAGCCGGGGCATTTTTACTGTGCAGTCCAGATACCGGTTGTTGACGGCCCGTATCTCCACAGTAATATCCCGACTGTTTCTTGTCTCCCGCGCCCGGCCATAGCCTGTCATGCTTTTCACCATAAGGAATCTCCCCCTATCGTTGATTTTCATACTCCGTCAGATAAAGAAACACCATCCGCCATTGCAGCACACCGTATACAAACAGCACATGCTCAGACAGGGATTGGCGCACAGCGTTCCGCCGGAGTTTCCCCAAGGGCGGTAGGATGGCCCTCTGCGCATACGCTCCAGGGTCTGCCGGTACTCCGGATTGCCGGGCTCCATCTGGCAGGCGGTCTCGTAATACCGCAGAGCCTCATCCATCCAGCCCCGGCGGAAGCAGACGGCTCCCCGAAGGAAATTCCACTCCGCGTTATGGTCGCTGTAATTATTCAGCAGCGCCTCTGCCCGGGCGATATCCCCCATCTGAATGGAGATGCGGACCTGCTGGAGCACAGAGGAAGAGGACCCTCCGTATTGCTGCCAGCCGCCGGCCGTCCCTCCGGAACTGCCGGCCTGCCCGCCGCTGCCCCGGCGCTTGTTGATCTCCTCGTAGGCAGCATTGATTTCTTTCATTTTCTCCTGGGCCAAATCAGCCAGGGGATTGTCATGGTAGTTATCCGGGTGATATTTCCGGGCAAGGTCCCGGTACGCCCGTTTGACTTCCTCGTCGGCGGCGCTCTCCGGGATGCCGAGTACCTGATAGGGATCCTTCATGTGCTTCTCTCCTGTGTTTCTCTCTCGGGAAGCGAGCTTCCCTTGTTTCTCCGCCTCCGGAAGGTACCATCCAGCACGGCCTTGCCTACGCGAAAGAGGCCGGAGTATATCGTTTCCCGCAGAATTGGCGTCCAGACGCCAAAGTCCCATAGCTCAAAAGCGGCAGCCATCTGATAGACGGATTGGTCCAAGGTGGCTGCAAAGGCCTGTTTTGCCTCGGATGTCCATTGGCCATCCGGCAGTCCGTAACGAAGGGAAATGGGGTTATAGTTCGCGGATGCAGCGTCCTTCTTCAAGTCTTCCGCCGCGTCCACCAGATAAACCCAACGGCCCAGATGATACAGCATCTGCTCCAGTACCCGCCGGCGAACCGGATTTTCTATCTGCCGGGCCGCACCCTGAAGCAGCACAGCAAAGGTATCCGCTGCCCGGTCCATAGAAGGACAGTTTTCCCGCTCCAGAACCGCCAGCTGTTCCAACTGACAGCGGGTGCTTCGGTCAAAATCCGGCCGGACCTGTGCGGCTTTCCGGCAGGCGGACTCCAAAAAGGCGGAACCGCCCCGGTATTTCAGCCCCCGAAGCCAGCCATGGTCCTCCACCCCGTCCCACAGCTGCCAGTAAGCCAGAATGACACTCTCGTCCGCCGCCAGCTCCAGAGCGGCGCAGGGCGCCAGATATTCCTGTCCATGGCGGGGATGGACCACACAGCGGCCCCGACGCCGCTCCCCCTCCTCCGGGTCAGAGAGAAGAATGGCCAAATACGTGAAATCGTAATTCAGAATCATCTGGGCCCTGGGCCCATAACGCCTGCCCAGCGTGTGGCACAGGCCGCAGTAGGCCCGGCGGAAGCGGTTCATCTCTTCTTCCGGCAAATCCTGGGGCGGGATGACATAGCCAAACATCTCAAAAGAGCCGGACGATGGTAAAGGACAATCCGCCCCTGGCCCGCAGGCGGCGGTCATACGCGATTGCCCCCAGAATTCCCAGGACAAAGCCCAATACCGCTGCGGTATACTGCACCGCTGTACTGGATGTCATCGCAAAGGCTCCCAGATACCCCACGAAAAACAGAACCACCGGAATCAAGTAGACCAAAGCCACAATCCGCAGAAGCTTCTTTGTGCTGCTCTCTACGACTACCTTCTGACCCGGCGCGGCTCCGATGGGATTCAGCGCCCTGGCCCGGACCGCCGCACCGGTGACGCCGCATCCGGCGCATTCCTCACAGTCGTGGCCGCAGGCGGACTTGCGGGGCACGGAAATTTCGGCATGACCGGCATCCAATATCCGCTCAACCGTTGCAATCTGTGTCATGACGGCTGCCCCTCCTCTTCTTCGTCAGGGAGTACGGTCCCCTCTTCCGGAGATTCCTCCTCGGAAGGGGTTGCCTCCCCCTCCCGGATGGTAACCTGAACCTGATATTCGCCGCTGATTCCAATATCCCCGCCGCTGACCGCAACTTCCGCAGGAACGGTATACGTGCCGGAGGCATTGGAAAAGTCGCTCAAATCCACGGTAACGGTCACGTTCTCACCTGTAACAGCCGCAACATCCTTCTGGGTTCCGAAAATCCGCACCAACAGGCTCTCTGTCAGGGATTCTACCCGTTTCCCCTCCGCCAGATTCTTCCATTCAATATTCTCGGTCAAGACATCTGCGCTGGCCATATCTTTGAAGCGAATCCGCAGAGCCGCCCGGGTAACGCCGCTGAGATTCTGGCAGCCTTCCGGGAGTATGATGGGATAGTTGGTCGTTGTAAAGTTCTGGGACGCGCTGGTTCCCAGCTCCGACAGATCGTACTTATCCAGCCGCAATGTCTCCACGTTCTTCAGCTGCGTTGCATCACCGGAAACCGTAATGGTAGAGGGCTCAATGCGGTATTCCGTACTCCGGCGGCGGAAGCCGGGACTCTCGACGAAGTCCACCACCAATTGCAGTTCCTTGGTGACAAAGACCGGCAGAGTGGCCTGGACCGTCTCCACGGAGGAATAGATGCCGGACTTGTCCAAAAGCTGGTCATTCTCCCCGTAGTACTGCACCTCCAGGTCCTGTACGACAGACTCTACCGCACTGTCGCCAATATCCAGCGTCACCTTGGCGTAGCGAATCGGATCAATATCCTCCGCCTGCCCCTGCACCTCAATCTGCGTGTGGGACAGCTGGACCTGACCGGCGGAATAGCTTTCCGCCACGTTGCCCACCAGCTCACAGCTGACGTCAATGGTCCGGCTGTACAGCTCCTGAATATTGACCGTGGCCATGCCGAAGCTGGCATTTTTTCTCTGAACGGTATTCACGTTGAATTTTGAGTCCGTGTAGCTGGTTACATAATTGATGCGCTGTTCTCCAGCGCTGGTGACGTCCTTCAGACTGGCCGTGACCCGAATTTGGGAACGGTCCAGATTGGCAAGCAGCCAGCGGGTGCTCTCCAGAGTCAGGTCTATGGTCTGATCGGTCCCCTCCTCTACCAGCATCAGGCCCCGGTCGGTCAGTGTGCTCTCGTAGGTGTACTCAATGGGAATGTCCTGATAATCCCAGGTTCTGGTTTGAGGCGTCTTGTTGGGCCCGCTTGTCAGGTCGGCATACAGCCAGATACCGGCGGCCACCAGGATGGACAGCAGCAGATAAATTACTTTGCGGCGGCCCGCTTTTTCCTTTTCCACGTCAGGCACCTCCATCCTTCTTGGCACGCAGCAGGCTCAGCAGGCTGAATTTCTGCTTTTCCGTCCCGGCCTCCTCCTGCGGAAGCAGTTCGTTCCGCAGGAGGTTATCCAGGGTCTCCGGCTTGAGATGCCGTTTCAGCATACCGCCGGTGGCCACAGAGATGGAACCGGTCTCCTCTGACACAATGACCACCACCGCGTCAGAATTTTCGCTCATGCCGATGCCGGCCCGGTGCCGCATCCCCAGATCCCGGGAGAGGTTTACATTTTTACTCAGGGGCAGCATACAGCCCGCGCCCAGAATCCGGCCGTGGCGGACGATTACCGCGCCGTCGTGCATGGGGGCTTTGACGAAGAAAATGTTCTTCAAAAGCTCACTGGACACCGCCGCGTCCAACACCGTGCCGCTGCGGACCATGTCATCCAGCAGAATCTCCCGTTCAAACACAATCAGCGCGCCCGTGCGGGACTGCGACATTTCCGAGCAGGCCAGCACCGTCTGCTCAATGGCCCGCTCCAGAGCGCTGGCATTTTCCGTCCGCGTGAAGAAGGCCAAAATCCGGCGGCTGCCCATCTCTTCCAGAATCCGGCGAATCTCCGGCTGAAAGAGGATAATCAGCGCCAGCACACCCCACTCTACCATCTGATTCATTAAATAATAGATACCGTTGAGGTGGCATAGGTAACTCAGCAGCAGTACAGCAAAGAAAACCAGCAAGCCTTTCAGCAGACTGGCGGCCTTCGTGGTCTGCACCAGGGTCAGCACTTTGTAAAGCGCAAACGCCATAATGGCAATATCCAGAACATCTGCCACCTCAAACAGCAGCAGATACCGGCCAACGACAGAAAAAAACTCTGTCAACGTCACATTCATTTTCACCGTTCCTTTCTTTCCAGCCGTCCCCGGCCCGCTTTGAGAAAGGCCACAAAGCGTCAAGTCATGAATACTTTAGATTATATAGAAACTCCCGGTAAAATGCAAGGTGAAGCAATGGAAAATTCACGGACTATTCAGAAAATTATTCCAAGGCCACCCGCATAGCCGCAGTCAGACGGGAAATTTCCTCCGGCGTATTGAAATCGGAGAAGCTGAACCGGACCGTGCCCGTAGACAGGGTCCCGGCGCTGCGATGAGCCAGAGGCGCACAGTGAATTCCGGAACGAACGGCAATTCCACGTTCCGCCAAGGCCGCGCCCAAAGTCTCGGTGTCTTTCCGCTTTGACGTGAGGGAAAGTACTCCAACCTGTCCCGCCAAATCCGGCGCGGCGTAAATCCGCAGGTCCGGCATGGCGCTCAGGGCCTGTACCGCCAGGGCGGTCAGCTGCTTTTCATGGTCCAGAATCCTGTCCAGCCCTCTTTGGCGAACATAGCGGACACCCGCCAGAAGTCCGGCAATCCCCGGCATATTGTGCGTTCCCGCCTCCAGGCGGTCTGGCAGAAAATCCGGCATCTGCTGCTGAATAGACAGACTTCCGGTACCGCCCTCCAGCAGAGTCTGTACAGGGACGTCCCGGCCGCAGAGAAGGACGCCTGTGCCCTGGGGGCCGTAGAGTCCCTTGTGACCAGGCATTCCAATAAAAGCCGCACCCAAAGTCTCCATATTCAGAGGCAGAACCCCCGCAGACTGCGAGGCGTCAATGATGAAGGGCACGCCCCGGCTGCGGCAGAGGGAGGCGACCTCCTCCACCGGCTGGACAAAGCCAAAGACGTTGGACACGTGGCTGCACACAACGGCGTCCACACCAGGGACTACCAAACGGTCAAAGGCCTCCAATACCAGATCCGGCCGGAACAGACCACCGGCGGCAACGTCCACCCGGGCATTCCGCGCCGCCAAAGGGCGGGTAACGGCGTTGTGCTCATAGCCGGAAATCACCGCTCTGCCCCCTGGGGGAACCAGACTTTTGATGGCAATGTTCAGAGCGTGCGTGGCGTTCAGCGTAAACACCACTCCCTCCGGATTACTGAGGTGAAAGAGCTCCGCCAGCTCACTGCGGCACTGAAAGGCTGTGTCAGCAGCTTTGGCGGCAGCAGGATAGCCCCCCCGCCCCGGCGAGCTCATGGTGGCCAGAGCCTCCCACATGGCGGCAGCTACGG
>JAAWLO010000105.1 GCA_022797935.1 Oscillibacter sp.
TTTTGGGCGGAGAGGAGGGGCAAAGGAGCGGAACGCAGTTCCCGCCAGAGGCCGCAGGCCGGCGGCGGGAACGGAGTGGAGCGGATTTCGCCCCGACGAAGGGCGTCCTGCAGCTGCTCGGCTAATTCCCCAGCTGACCGTTCTTGGAATATCAGAAACCCAGCGTTTACGGGGCGGGCTTCGGCCCGCCCCGTTCCCTGTCTTTTGGAAGCTTTCCGGTTCCCGGAATCCCTCCAAAGGACAGGAACAAAGGAGGATGATTATGGCAAATCCTGTACTTTCTATCGGCATCATTTTCCGGGATGACATCCGCTGTATTGAGCGCTGTCTCAAGGCCCTCCAGCCCTTGCGGGACGCCGTGCCCTGCCAGCTGGTTATGGCCGACACCGGGTCCGTGGACGGCAGCCGGGCCGTGGCGGAACAATACGCCGATGAGATATTTGACTTCCCCTGGATCAACGACTTCGCCGCCGCCCGCAACGCCGTGATTGACCGCTGCACCGGCGAGTGGTACCTCTCCGTGGATACCGACGAATACCTGGATGAGGACGTCTCCGAGCTGGCCGCCTTTCTGCTGGACCCCTCTCAGCCCTTCCAGCTGGCCCGGGTGACGATTCGAAATTACCGGAACTACGAGATGGAAGGGTCCTACGCGGACTTCTTCACCCTGCGGATGCTCCGCCTGTCCACCGGGGCCCGCTATCAAGGCACCATCCACGAGGCCTGGACGGGCCTGGAAAACGCCGGAAATCCCATCCAGCTCAACCGGACCATCTTCCATCACGACGGCTATGTCAACATGGGGGAGAACCGGGAAAAGCTGCAGCGGAACATGTCTCTCCTCCGGGAGAAAATGCGCACGGAACCCACAAACCTTCTGATTCGCCTCCAGGTCATTGAGAGCGGCTTTCAGGAGCCGGATTACCTGGACCAGCTCAAAAAGGCTATCTCGCTGGTAAAGCGGAAAAAGGCCGGGTGGAAGATATTCGGCCCCCCGATTTTCCGCCACGCCGTCAGCATTGCCCAGGACCGGAAGCTGTCGGAATTCCAGAAGTGGGCCGAGCAGGCGGAGGACTGGTTTCCGGAGTCCTATTTCACCCGGATTGATGTCAAGGCCCGGCTGGTGCTGAACTGCTACGACCAGAAGGATTATTCCGGCTGCATCCGCCACGGGCAGGCCCTGCTGGAGGCCTACGCGGACTATCGGGCAGGCCGGGGAGACCTGAACTGTCAGGTCTGCAGCACCCTTCAGCTGGCGTCGCCCTACCACGAGCAGACCCTGCGGATGTGCATGGCCAACGCCTGCCTGGAGGAACAGCAGACGGCGGAGGCACGGGCTCTGCTGGAGGAAATGGAGTACTCCGTTTTGGACAAGGGTCAGGTGGAGAACCTGACCAAGACCCTCTGCAGCCTCCACAGCCGGAGCGATGAGGACACCGCCCCCCTGATTCGGGCGGTCTGGGAGGGCCTCACGGAGGCGGCTCCCAGCGAGGAGCGGGCGGAGGGCCGGCGGCTGGTATTCCTGGTCTTCGGCAGCGCCGCCTTCACACCGGCTTATCTTCAGGATGAGAAAGGAAAGCCCCATTACCAGCGCCCGGCCTACAGTCTCTTTGCCCCCCTGGCCTGGGACAACGGCCTGGGCGCGGCGGCGGCCATTCTGGAGACGGAGGACCCGTCGAAAATGGAAGCCCTGCTGCGGGGCGTGGAGAAATGGGCCGAGCTGCCTTTCCCGGCTCTGCGGCGGGCCATAGAGGCCGGGGTTTCCTTCCCGCTGCCGGACCGGCCCTTGGGCATTGAGGTTCTGGATGAGCTGGCCAAGCGTCTGGCGGGGGATTGGGGACATTTCCTGCCCCTGGTGCGGAAGACGGCGGAAACCGATTTCACCCGGAATTGGCAGAGCCTGTCCTGGATGCGGGCCCTGATTCTGGCGGCGGTGCAGAACTGCTCCTGGAAAACTGTGGACCCGAAGGACGGCCTGGAAGTGGCCCGGCTCTTTGCCGCTGTGGAAGACGTCTTCCTGCCCCGGTGCTACTGTCCGGAGCTGCTGACGGCGGAAGCGCTGACCGCCCTGCCGCCGGTGCACCGCTTCGGCTGGCACTGCGCCCAGGCCTTCGCGGCCCTGGAGGACGGGGACGCCGCAGGGTATGCCCGCTTCCTGCGGGAAGGTCTGGCCTCCTGCGAGAACATGAAGGCTCTGACGGCATTCCTGACGGAGCACACCCCGGAACTCCAGGCCCCGCCTGCGGACCCGGAGCTGCTGGAATTGGCGGAGAAAGTGCGGGAGATGCTGGCGCTTTATCCGGCGGAAGACCCGGCGGCTATGGCCATTCGGGCAAGTGCTGTTTACCAGCGGGTGGCTCATTTGATTGAGGGAGGGCCGGCATGATCTATCAAAAACTGGATGAACAAACGCTGCAGGCGGTTCTGGATATTTTAGAGACTATGGGTGAGGCTCTGGCCCATTTACAGATTCGGGAGGATGCGGCGCTCCGGCAAGCAGTGCAAAACGGACGGCTGGAGGTCACGGCCGCCTTAGAAAAGTCTGTTCCGCTGGAGCAGCGCATTCACGTCTCTCAGCTGACCGACGAAGACTGGCTGCGAACGGCTTACTTTCTTCTGAGTGAGCTGTCAAACCCCTTTTGTCCCCGCAACTTTGTGGACCGGGAATTTCTGACCCTGCTGGAATACGTCTGGTCGCACAGCGAAAAAGAGCTGGTGGACACTATGAAGTCCTCTATGGCGAGGCTGAAGCGAATCTCCCAGGATGGCTATCGAAATTTTGTCCGCTACTTTGCCCGCTTCCCTCTCTGGGGAACGCTGGACCCAGTCCGGAAAGACTTTACCACTTTGGAACTGCGGGCGGCTGTTCTGAAGCAGCACAGCTATGACTTTCTTTGGCTTTATTGCCGCTTGGAGGATTATTTCTCCCGGCGCACCCTGCTGGCGATTTTAAAAAATTGGGCGCTTTTGGATTTGGTGGACCTCCAAACCGTAAAATCCATCTTCCCGGATTACTGGGAGCTTGATATTTTCCCCGATAACAAAGATGACTTTTTTGTAGACGTCGGAGCTTATAACGGAGATTCCATCGAAAAATACGCTGCGGCTTATGGAACCGGCTACCGGAAAATCTACGCCTACGAGATTTCACCGGACACTTGCCAGCAGTTTCTCCAGCGCATAACGACCCTGGGGCTTCATGACGTCACCCTCCGGCAAAAAGGTCTTGGCCGGGTCCAAAGCGAAATGTTTTTAAACAGCAACACAGCGGATTCTTCCGCCAATCAGCTCTCCCAGAATGAAAATGGCCAAACCCGCGTGATGGTAGTCCCCCTGGATGAGGACCTCGAGGATGAGATCACCTTTCTCAAGATGGATATCGAGGGCGCCGAGCAGGACGCCCTGCTCGGCAGTGAGCGGATCATCCGCTCACTGCATCCGAAACTGGCAATCTGTACGTATCACGGATATGAGGACATCTGGAAAATTCCTGTCATGATTGACCGTATGTATCCGGATTATCAATTTTATCTGCGCTATTACGGCGGCAATCTGATTCCCACGGAATTTGTTCTGCTCTGCAAGCCACCCAACAGCTGAAGCGCTTTTTCCCTATTTTTAAAGTTCTCTTGCACTTCCGCGGGTTTTTTCGCATTTTTGGTTGACAGCTTTTCAGAAACTATGCTATACTGGTATCCGCGTCCTACCGGGCGCAGGAATTGTCTGCCGCGCCGCCTCTTCGGGCGGTGTTGGGAAATACCCGCCGGAAGGCGGACCTACGACGAACAGGAGGTGTCTCACAATGGCGACTAAACGTACCTACCAGCCCAAAAAGCTCCACGGACAGAAGGTCCACGGGTTCCGCAAGCGCATGGCTACCGCCAATGGCCGCAAGGTCCTGGCCCGCCGCCGCGCCAAAGGCCGCGCACGCCTCTCCTATTGAGCAGCGGATGGGGGAGACACTTGAACACGGGTCCTGACAGGGGCGGCTGGAATTTTTTGAATTCCTCCGTCCCTTGTACTGGTTGAGGAGGCGGAAACCATGAAGCCCGCAGTCACACTGAAACAGAATTATGAGTTCCGCCGCCTCTACCAAAGAGGCGCATCGGCGGTGAGCGGCAGCATGGTGCTCTACTGCCGGAAGAACCGTCTGGGCCGCAACCGCCTGGGAATCACGGTCTCCGTGAAGCTGGGCAAGGCCGTGGTCCGGAACCGGGCCCGCCGCCGCCTGCGGGAGGTCTACCGGCTCAACAGCCCGCAGCTCCGTGCCGGCTGGGACATTGTCCTGGTGGCCCGGGGCCGGACCCTCTCCCAACCCTGGAAAGAGCTCAACGACACCTTTCTGCGGCTGTGCCGGAAGCTGAACCTGCTGGAGGGCAAGCCATGAAGCAGGTTCTCATCTGGCTGGTGCGGTTTTATCAGCGGGCCATATCTCCCTTCCGGCCCCGGTGCTGCAACTACATCCCCACCTGCTCCCAGTACGCCCTGGAGGCCCTGGAGAAGTATGGGGCTCTGAAAGGCGGCTGGCTGGCCTTCCGCCGCATCCTGCGCTGCAATCCTTTCCACAAAGGGGGATATGACCCTGTGCCCTGAGGCAACGGGAGAGCAGGGTTTCCCCATTGACCCCAGCGCCAGTGACTGCGGCTGGACGCCGCAGCCTGCTGCGTGTGCCGCGCCAGACAAGTTTCCCTCTATCCCTTCCGCCGAAAACCGGGAATCCCCCCTTTTTCCCTCTTTCTTGGAGACGCCCTTCCGGGACCGTCTTTTTCTCGGGGGGAATTTCGTTTTGCTTGGGAGAACGGGTGCTTTTCAAGGAGCGCCGTTTTCCGGCGGGATGTTCGCGCGGCTTCGCCATTTTACTTTGAGAGGAATTCACTATGTTTTCAACCATTGGATACATCATCTGTATCCCCTTCGCCTGGCTGGTCCGGCTCTTTTACAACCTGACCGGTTCTTACGGCGTCGCGATCATCCTCTTTACCCTCGTTACCAAGCTCATCATGCTTCCCTTCCAGATGAAGTCCAAAAAGAGCATGATGCGCATGAGCCGGATGAATGGCCGTCTTCAGGAAATCCAGAAGAAATACGCCAACAACCAGACCAAACAGGCCGAGGAGATGCAGAAGCTCTATGCCGAAGAAGGGGTCAACCCCATGTCCGGCTGTCTGTGGTCCTTCCTGCCGCTGCCCATTCTCTTGGCCCTCTACTCCATCATCCGCCAGCCCATCACCCACTTTATGATGCTGAGTCAGGACGTGGTGCAGAAGATGGTGGACGCCGTAACCAACGCCGGGCTGGACCTCACCGGCATTGTTCAGCTGAAGGACGGCGCGCCGGTCGTTGAGAACGGCTTCACCAGGCTCATGCCCTATGGGCAGATCAACCTGGTCAAGACCATTGCCTCCGAAATGCCGGAGATCGGCAATACGGTGGACGGCTGGATTAACATGAACTATACCTCCTTCGGGCTGGACATGGCGGCCAACCCCTGGAGCATGGTCACCCACTTCGCCTTCACCTGGGCCGCCATCGGACTGATCCTGATTCCCATCATCGCCGGCGGCAGCCAGCTGCTCATGACCAAAATCACCATGAAGCACCAGCCCCAGACGGACGCTGCCGCCTCCACCAACCGTATGATGATGTTCATGCCTCTGTTCTCCGTATATATCGCCTTCACCATGCCTGCGGCCCTGGGCGTGTACTGGATTGCCCAGAGCGCCTTCTCCGCCGTACAGGAATTCCTTATGGGACGCTTTTTCAACAAGAAGCTGGAGGAAGAGGAGAACGCCCGCTACGAAGCCCGTCAGGCAGAGCGGAAAAAGAAGATGGAAGAGGCAAAAATTCTCCAGGAACAGCAGCGCCAGCAGGCCCCAAAGCAGACTCTGAAGGAGAAACAGAAAGCCGCGCAGGCTGCCAAGGCCGCCAAAGCCGCCAAGGCCGAAACCAGCACGACCGAAGCCGGCCGGGTGGGGGAGCGGCCCTACGCCAGAGGCCGGGCCTATAAGCCCGACCGCTATGACGAAAGTAAATAAAGGTGGAAATCCGCAATGAGAGACTATATTGATGTGACGGGCAAAAACGAGGACGAGGCCATCTCCAAGGCCCTGGCACAGTTGGGCCTGGACCGGGACGACGTCTCTGTGGAGGTTCTGGAGCGGGCTAAATCCGGCTTCCTGGGCCTGGGCGCCTGCCCGGCGAAAATTCGTGTGTACTACGGACCTGAAGAGGAGGAAGCCGTCCAGGAGGAGCCTCCCGCGCCGCCTGCCCCTCAGCCGGAGAAAGAGGAGCCCCGTCCCACCCCGGAGAAGCGCCCGAAGGAACGTCCCGCGCCGCCGCCGGAGAAGAAGAAAGAGCGTCCTGCGCCGCCGGAACAGAAAAAGCGGCCCGCACCTGAAAAGCCCGAGAAGCCGGAGATGCAGGAAGCCCAGGAGCCTCCCGCGCCGCCTGCCGCTCTGGGGGAAGAGGTAAACGACGAAAAGAGCGAAGCCATCAAGACCTTCCTCACCGGCCTGCTGGAGCACATGGGCTGCACTGCCGGAATCAAGGTATACCAGCCGGAGAAGGGCCGGTACAAGGTCATTCTGGAAGGCCAGGGCCTGGGCGCTCTCATTGGCCGCCGGGGCGAGACCCTGGACGCCATTCAGCAGCTCACCAGCTACGCCGTCAACCGCAGCGGCGGTTCCCGGGTCCGCATTCATCTGGATGCGGAAAACTACCGGGCCAAACGGGAGCAGAGCCTCCAGCATCTGGCCCGGAAGACGGCCGGAAAGGTGGTCCGCTTCCGCCGCAGCTTTACCCTGGAGCCCATGAACGCCTATGAACGCCATGTGATTCACACGGCCTTGCAGGATTACGAGGGCGTTACCACCTACTCCACCGGCACCGACCCCAACCGCCGTGTAGTGATTGCCTGGAACCGGGGCGAGAAACACTGACTCTCCCCTAATAACGCGAAAAGGACCTGTGCCGGAAGGCACAGGTCCTTCTTTGATTCCCCGCAAACGGACACTCAAGTTTTCCGCAGATTTCTCTACCGTTTTCCGTAAAATATCCTGCCAATTCCGTTCCCTGCCAGGACAATTCCCCCGAAAACCAGGCCGTATGCCCAGGCGGACGGATTGTAGTACAGGAAAATGGTAGGCAGAAACAGAAGTACTGCTGCAGCAGGAAGCAGCGGGCAGAAGCCCCGCCGGACGCCGCAGAGCACCCCAACGGCAAAGGCAGTCAGCGGCATGACGCACAGCAGCAAAAGCATGGCGCTGCCCGTATTCCGCATGCAGAGGGGCAGCAGGTAAAAATCCGCCGCCAATACCAGCCCATAGGGCAGCAGTCCCGCCTTGCGCATAGCTCAGTCCTCCAGTCTGAAAAGTTCTTCCACCGTGGTGTTCAGGTGCCGGGCCAGCCGCATGGCCAGCTCCAAAGAGGGGTTGTACTTGTCGTTCTCAATGGCGATAATCGTTTGCCTGGAGACTCCCAGGGCCACGGCCAGGTCTTCCTGGCGGTACCCCTGGGCTTTGCGCAGTTCCTTGATGCGGTTGGTCATAGCCGGACGCCCAGTACCAGCAGCGCCGTAACGGCGGCGGCAATCAGTCCCCCCGTCAGACAGCACAGGCCAATCAGCCGGGCCAGGGGCCATGTCTCGCAGGAGTCCTCATCATCTTTCACCGCCCGGCGGGTCAGAAGCAGCTGTGAAAAGCCCTGAATCAAGGCTGCCGCTGCCAGCAGCAGGCAGGGCAGGAGGTTCAGCCGCGCCCGGGCATGGTAAACGCCGGCGCTTTCCCAGAAGGTCCAGGCCACCAGAGCGGCTACCAAAAACAGATAGGCGTTGCGCTGTGCCCGGAGAAGAATCGACTGCTCCATCTCGTCCGCCTTTCGGAACCATTTCCAGAACCGTTTCATAGCCGTCCTCCAAAAGTAAAGAAGTATTTACATTTTTATCATACAATCTTTCCTGCGAAAAGTCAAGAACTTTTTACATTCTTCCGAAAAAAGAGGCCCGTCCACAGACAGGTCCCGCTTTTTCCTTATAGGCCTTGTTTGAAAAATGGCAAAACGCCGTTTTAGGGCATCTTTTTCTGCCAGGACTGCGTTGATTTGGACTGGAAATCCGTCAGGATTCCCGCGTC
>JAAWLO010000106.1 GCA_022797935.1 Oscillibacter sp.
GTCTGGAGCGACGCCCCCAGCGGGCGGCAGGACCCGGAGGACGCCCGCCAGGCCCAGCGGTATCTGGAAAACGTGGAAATCCTCCTCACCAAGACCGACGGCACGGTGCTGGACCTCAGCAATTCCGGCGGCAGCATCGCCCCCGAGAACGGCGTGTCCGTCTGCACCAAGGGCGAGATTCTGGAGGAGATCATCCCCCTGGAGGAGATGGCCAGCCTCTCCGTGGGCGGCGTGGTCTACGAGATTCCCCACGACTAAACGGAAACGCAGACAAAGGCCGGGACGTTTCGTCCCGGCCTTAGACTGTCAAAAAGCCCCCCTCTAGAGGGGGGTGGCACGGCGGAGCCGTGACGGAGGGAGTTCTGAGGCGAAAGAGCGCTATAGGGGGGGACTCCCTCAGTCACCGCCTTTGGCGGCGACAGCTCCCTCTAAGAGGGAGCCTTGGAGGACGGCAGAAAGCAGCGGGTCCCGCTTATTCCACTTCCAGATGGACCGACCGGTGGAATACCGGCTCCACCAGACCCGGAATGTCCACCGCGTCCGTGAAATACAGCTCCTCCGCGTACTCCTTCAGCAGGGAGACGATGTAGGGATGAGGGCGCTCGTCGGGCCGCCCCGCCGCCACGGAAACCACCATGGTCTTGGGGGCCAGACGGCTGATGGCCTTGCGGTTGCAGGAGGAGAGGGAGGCGTGATGGGGCACCTTCAGGATGTCGCAGGGGGTGAGGGTCTCGTTGTCCCATACGGCGCAGTACATGTCGCCTCCCAGAACGATTTCCTTCCCGTGGTAATGCAGCCTTTGGCGGAGGCTGGAGATGTTCATGGACTTGGTCCAGCGCATGAGGTCATAGCGGTTCCGCTCCCCCCGGAAGGCCGCGTCAAAAACCGCCCGCTGCCGGGGATACAGGGCCGGTTCCCCGGGGAGAATGTCCATGGAGAGGTCCTCCGTCAGCTGGAGGGTCTCCGCCCGGTCCCCGGCGACCTCCTCAAAGGCATGCACCCGGCCGGGATGGGCCCGGAGGGCGGAGGCGTAGATGTCCAGACAGCGCAGGAGATTCCGGGCCGCGCCGGGGAGGCCGTTGTCCCCATCGGGCTCCAGGGGACCGCTGTCCGCCGGGGGAAGGTAGGCGGCCAGGAACCGGCTTACCTCCGCCGCCTCCAGCACCCGCCCCAGGCCGCCGATGTGGTCCCGGTGGAAGTGGGTGGCCAGGAGGAGGTCCAGATGGGCAATGCCCTGTTCCCGAAGAAAGTCCCCGGCGTAAATCCGCTGGGAACGGGGGTCCAGCGGGGCGGTGTGGTCGTCCCGGATGAGATTGTCGTGTCCGCAGTCCACCAGCATGGCAAAGCGCCGCTGGCCTGCCGTTACCTCCTGAACCAGGATGGAGTCTCCGTTGCCGACGTTGATGAAATCCAAAACCAGCATGGTCTGCGCCCCCTTTTTATTTGATTCAGGATACCATAAGCCAGGCGGTGCTGGCAAGAAAAAGCCTGCGCAGGGCCCGCCAAAAATTTCCCCGTAATTTTGGCATCCTGACGAAAATGGCGTCCCGCCCTGGGGACAGCGAAGAATTGGCAGGATTTGTGTTTCGCTAATGTGATATATAATTGTAACAATTCGTGCCCGAAAAGCCTTGCGCCGCAGGCACACGACAGGAAGCGCGTGAAGACGGCTTCTGGAAAAGTCTGGTTATGCGATATATAAACGTAACAAACAGGGGAGCGAATGGACTGCGTCTGGCCGGAGCACATCCGGGAAGCATGGGGAAGGGCAAACAGGAACGGTCCTATTTCGAGATATATAGTTGTAACAAACAGGTCCTGCACGGTCTTGCGCCGCAGGCAGGCCGAAAGCAGGCGGAGTGCGCAGAACGCGGCAGTCAACTTATAGTATATATAAACGTAACAAATGGAGGGCGCAGGTCCCGTCTGCATCCGGACTCCGCGCCGCCTCCGGGAGGGGAAGAAGCGATACATTCCGATTTTAAGATATATCACAGTAATAAAAGGACAAAAAAAGAGGAGACGCTTTGCGTCCCCTCAGCGCTTTCGCGTTCCCAGAAGTTTTTCCGCCGCCAGACACAGCGCCAGGGTCAGGGCCATATCCGCCAGGGTGCAGCCAAGGATGAAATCGACGCCCATCAGCCAGCGGTAGGCCACGAAGCCCATCACCCAAATCAGCAGGTTCCGCAGGCTCACCCGCTCGCCGGAACGGTCCCGCTTCAGCAGGAAGAAGTCCGCAATCTGGATGGCAATCATGGGGGCGAAGACGGAACCAATGAGATACAGAAAGCCGGTGATGTCGTCCATGGGAAAGCAGACAGCTCCCACCGTGCCCAGCACCGCCGCCGCTGCCGCCACCCATTTCCCGTTGACCCGGGGACTGAGGGACTCGGCGGAAATTCCGGCGGACCAGGCGTCCAGAAAGGTGGTGGTGACGGTGGACAGCACCAGAATCACCAGAGCCGCCAGCCCCAGGCCCGCCCGGACCAGAATGGCGGCAATGTCGGAGGCCCCGGTGTAAATCGCCGCCCCCATGCCTATGGTGTACATCCAGACGGACACCAGCCCGTAGACCGCCGTGCTGGCCAGGGTGGCCTGGAAGGGCTTTTCCGCCTCCCGGGTGTAGTCGCTGACCAGGGGCAGCCAGCTCAGGGGCATGGCCACCGCCAGCTCCACCGCCGCGCCGAAGCTCATGGCCTCACCGAAGCCGCCGCCTGCCGGGGCTCCGGGGGAGAAGATCACCCAGCAGAGCACCAGGGTCAGCAGGAACAGGGCCCCCATGGAGAGCTTGTTCAGCCAGCCCAGATTTGTGACCCCGATCAGAATCCAGAGGAGAATCAGCCCCCCGATCACCAGGCACCAGAGGGCGTGTCCGGCGGAGAAAATGCCGCCGATGGCCAGAGCTCCGTCGTAAATCATGATGGCGGTCCAGCCTACCAGCTGAAGGACGTTCAGCAGGGCAAAGAGCAGCCCGCCCCGCTGGCCGAAGCTCTGTTTCACCGTCTCCATAGCGCTCTTCCCGCTCCGGCCTCCCATGAGGCCCGCCAGGAAGAACAGGACGCCGCCGGTCAGATGCCCCATCACAATGGCGGCAAAGCCCTTGGCCATACCCAGCGGGGCGAAGCTGGCCCCGGTGAGAATCTCCGCCAGGGAGACGCCGGCCCCGAACCAGATGAGGCCGTTCTGCAGGGTGGAGGTCTTTTTCACAGCGCGCCCTCCCCGTCCAGGAAGCGGCTGTGCAGGTCCCACATGTGGTCCATGGGCCCGGAACCCCGGCCCAGGTCCAGCATAGCCGAGAGAGCCCCGAAGAGATACTGCTTGGCCCGCTGGATGGCCTCCTCCAGGGAATGGCCCTTGGCCAGGTTGGAGGCAATGGCGCTGGAGAGGGTGCAGCCGGTGCCGTGGGTGTTGGGATTGTCCACCCGCTCGGAGAGAAAGAAGCAGACGGAGCCGTCCCGGTCAATCAGCACGTCGTTGGCGTCCTGTACGCTGTGGCCGCCCTTGCACAGCACGGCGCAGCCGAAGGCCTGCTGAATCGCCTTCCCGGCGGAAACCATGCCGTCATAGCTCCGGATGCTCCGGCCGGAGAGAATCTCCGCCTCCGGGATGTTGGGCGTCAGCACCGCGGCCAGGGGCAGGAGGCGGCGCTTCAGGGTCTCCAGGGCGTCTTCAGAAATGAGGCGGTCCCCGGAGGTGGCCACCATCACCGGGTCTACCACGATGTTTTTGGCCCCGTATTCCTCCAGCTTGGCGGCAATCACCTCAATGAGGGGAACGCTGGCCACCATGCCCGTCTTCACCGCGTCAGGGAAGATGTCCGTGAAGACGCAGTCCAGCTGCTCCGCCAGGAAATCCGGCGGGGCCTCCCGGATGCTTTTGACGCCGGTGGTGTTCTGGGCCACCAGGGCCGTGACGGCGGTGAGGGCGAAAACCCCGTGGGCAGTCATGGTCTTGATGTCGGCCTGAATTCCGGCGCCTCCGCTGGGGTCGGTCCCCGCGATCGTCAATGCCGTTTTCATAATGCTTCTCCTTTTTGCAGTTTTCTTGTGCGGCGCTCCCGGCGCACAGCGCGTCTTTCCTTTACAGCTGCTCCGCCAGAGCCAGAAGCTGCCGGGCGGCGGCCTCCGGGTCCGGCCGGCCGAAGATACCGGAAACCACCGCCGCACCAGCCAGGCCCAGGCCCTTCAGCTCCAGGATGTTGTCCGGATTCACGCCGCCAATGGCCACCACGGGCAGGTCCACCGCCGCCGTAATGGCCCGGAGGGTCTCCCGGGTGATGGGCTTGGCGTCGCTCTTGGTGCCGGTGGCAAAGGCCGCCCCGGCTCCCAGATAGTCCGCGCCTGCCTCCAGGGCCCGGCGGGCCTCCTCCGGCGAGTGGGCAGAGACGCCCAGCAGCTTGTCCGGACCCAGCAGCTGCCGGACCCGTCCGGCCTCCAGGTCCGACTGGCCCACGTGGACCCCGTCGGCCTCCGCTTCCAGGGCGATTTCCGGGCAGTCGTTGATGATGCTCACCGCCCCCAGGCGGCGGCAGAGGGCGGTGAAGTCCCGGGCCTCCGCCAGGAAGGCGGCCGGGTCCAGGTGCTTTTCCCGCAGCTGGACGATCCGGACCCCGCCCCGGACGGCGGCCTCCACCTTCCGCAGAAGGGCGGCCACGCCCTCCTGGCCCACGCGGCCCGTGACGGCGTAGAGACGGTAACAGTCGTTTGGCAGCTTCATAAGCCCTTCCTCCTTTGGAAAACAAAAGACGCGGACAGTCCGACCTGGTCTGTCCGCGGCAGCGGGTCCTCCCTACGTTGGCATGATCCAAATCAGGTTCCAGGGTCGGGACCTTGGCGGTCCCCTCTCAGCCCGCGCCAGCGGACTCCCCTTTCGATTGTGTCTTTATCATACCCTCTTTCCCCGGCCTTTGCAAGCCCCTTGACAAAGTTTTTTTCCGGTGGTATGATAACCCCGAAAAGCAGGGGAGCCGGAAGGCTGAGAGGAAGCGCGGGCTTCGACCCTTTCACCTGACGCGGGTAATGCCGCCGTAGGGAGTCGATAGCGGACTTTTGGACGGCGGTGCGCGTGGGTGCGTGCCGCCTGTTTTTATAGCCTGCGCAGTTGAGCAGTGGAAAAGAATCCAAGAAGTCTCCTTTCCCACTGCGTTGACTATATACTCGTTCACAGAAGGGGGGAGGAAGAGAGAGCGCCGGCGTCCCGGGAGGACCGGGAGCGGACGGAGGGGGAGCGCCCTGCGTCCGGCCGGAGGGTCCCGGTATTCGCGGGGCCGCAGCAGCGATGGGAAGCCGTGTTCCGGCGTGAGAGGAGGCCAGGAAGCCTCGACCGATTTTTCCAGGGCGGAGACGCCCGGCCTTGCATCGCAGGGGGAAAACGCTGCCGCGTGTTTCTCTTTGCCATCTCAATTTGTGAAGGAGCTTGTATATGAAATCGAATTCCGTGAAAAAACTGGCAGTCTCCGGGGTGCTGTGCGCCCTGGCGGTGGCGGGGAGCGTCTTTCTGACCTTCCCGGTGCTGGGAAGCCGGTGCGCCCCGGTGCAGCACATGGTCAACGTCCTCTGCGCCGTCTTCCTGGGACCCTGGTACGGCGTGGGGGTGGCCTTCACCGCCAGCTTGCTGCGGAACCTGCTGGGCGTGGGCAGCGTGCTGGCCTTCCCGGGGAGCATGTGCGGCGCGCTGCTGTGCGGCCTTCTCTTCTGGAAGACCCGGAGTCTGACCGCCGCCCTGGCGGGAGAGGTGCTGGGCACCAGCCTGCTGGGGGGCCTGGCCGCCTATCCCCTGGCCCTTGCCTTCCTGGGTCAGAAGGCCGGGGAGCTGGCCTATACCGCCTATATCATCCCCTTCCTGATTTCCACGGCGGCGGGGTCCCTGCTGGCGGGCGTGCTGGTCTTCGCCCTGAAGCGAAGCGGGGCTCTGCGGTCTATGGGCGCCGCCCTCTGAAGCGGGAAGGCCGGAAGCGGGCCGGTCTGCCGGAAACGGGCCGCTGTCCGGCAGGAACATCCCTATGGACTTGTGCGGTTTGAGAAAGAATTTCGGGAGGTTTTATGACAACGCCGGATATTCTGCAGGCCCTGCGCCGCCGCCGTCCCTTAGTGCATTGCGTGTCCAATCAGGTTTCCGCCAACGACTGCGCCAATCTCCTTCTGGCCCTGGGGGCAAGCCCCATCATGGCCCGGGCCCCGGAGGAGGCGGAGGCGATTACAGCGGCCAGCGCCGCCACGGTGCTGAACACCGGCACGCCGGAGGCGGAGACCTTCCGGCTCTGCCGTCTCTGGGGGCAGGCGGCGGCGGCACTGGGCCAGCCGGTGGTGCTGGACCCGGTGGGCGTGGGGGCCAGTCCCTGGCGGCTGGAGGCGGTGGAAGGGCTTTTGGCGGCCTTTACCCCGGCGCTGCTGCGGGTGAACCTGGGAGAGGCCCGGGCACTGCTCCACCTGGAGAGCGGGGAGCGGGGCGTGGACGGTCCCGGCGGCACTTGGGAAGAGCGGGCGGCGGTGCTTCGCCGTCTGGCCCGGGAGCGGGACTGCGCCGTGCTGCTCTCCGGTCCCGAGGACCTGGTGACGGGCCGGGGCGGCGGGGGACCGGTCCGGCGGATTGCCGGGGGCAGCCCCCGTATGGCGCAGGTCACCGGCACAGGCTGTATGCTCTCGGCCCTGTGCGGCGCGGTGCTGGCGGTGGAGGCGGATTGCGGGGCGGCGGCATGGGCGGCCTCCGTGCTCTGGAAGGCCTGCGCCCGGCGGGCGGAGGCGGAGAGCCGGGGTCCCGGCAGCTTCCGGGCCGCCCTGATGGATGCCGCCGCCGCCCTGACCGCGGAGGACTGCGCCGCCGCAGAGGTGTGCGCTCTTTGATAAAAGGCTCCGGACCATAAGCTGGTTCGGGGCCTCTTTGTTTTGGATACATTCCGGAGCGGTATGTTCTGGACAGGCGGAACATATTGTGCTAGTATGGGAGAAAAAAGGAGAATGAGGAGGACAGGGTGTATGGGCCTGTTGGAAATTTTACTGGTGACGGCGGCGGCAGGGGTCGGCGGAACGGGAATGGGGGGCCTGCTGGCCACCATGTTTCACCGGGACTCCGGGCGGGAGGCCAGTTTGCTGCTGAGTTTTGCGGCGGGGGTCATGGTGGGGGTGTCCTGCTTTGGCCTGCTGACGGAGGCGGCGGCTCCGGGGGCCATGCACTATGTGGTGATGGGGGTTCTGGCGGGCTGCGGCATTACGGCGGGGCTGAACGGCCTTCTGGACCACCGGCATCCTGGAGGCGGGCTGCTTTTGGCGGGGCTGGTGATGGCGGCGGCCATTGCGCTGCACAACGTGCCGGAGGGCATGGTCATTGGCGCGTCCTTCATAGGGGGGACGGTCCGGCAGGGCTGGACGCTGGCGGCGGTGATTGGCCTGCACAATGTACCGGAGGGCATGGCAATTGCGGCGCCCATGGTGGCGGGAGGCGAGCGGCGCTGGAAGGCGGCGGGCATAGCGGCGCTGTCGGGTGCGCCGACGGTGCTGGGGGCTGCCTTGGGGTGGGGTCTGGGGACCCTGGGGCCCACGGCGCTGACGCTGACGCTGAGTTTTGCGGCGGGGGCTATGCTGTACGTAGTATTTGGCGAGCTGCTTCCGGAGTCAGCCGGGCTCTGGGAAAGCCGTCTTCCGGCGCTGTCCACGGTGGCGGGGCTGTTGGTTGGGATGCTGATTGGATAAGCATTCCATGGTTCCCCAAACGGGAAAGGGGTTCCCTCTTCGAGGGGGGACTTCTTTTTTTCCCCGCAGGGGAAGGGTTTTTTCTCCGATAGGGGGATGTTGCTTTTTCCCCGAAAGGGGAAGTGCCAGCCAGGATGCTGGCTGGTTCATTGCACCCCCCATTTTCTCTTTTTGGTTGCGCCAAAAAGAGAAAACGGGCCGTGCACGGTCCAAAAGAGAAAA
>JAAWLO010000107.1 GCA_022797935.1 Oscillibacter sp.
GGAAGATACCTACCCACACCACACCCAGCAGGTTTCCTGACTTGCGCGTCTCTGCCCGCCGCGCCTTCTCGCTCTCGCAATGGCGTTTGCGGCGGACTCCTCGCTTACAGTGACCAGATCGTTCAGGACTTGCACCTGATTCCCTATTATCTCCCGCCGCCGGACGGCACGGGAGCACTGGATGCGGGTATTAAATTCAAAGCTATTATATACTGCGCGTTAATCTTTTGTCAAGCGCGGATATTCTTCATTGCGGAAAATATCCCTCAGATGCTGCGATATCTCTAGTTTTTGCCCTTGACAATGATAATATTTCGTTCCGTATCGCCGCAAAGGCAAGAAAACAAATGGCTTTGACGTCCAAACCAGCGTTTTCATGTTCGAAAGACTGGAGAAAGATGGTTTTGATTACGCCGTTGCTGCCGGCGGAGCCAATCATGCTGATACACTTGCTGATTTCCGCGCCCTTCACGAAAATATTGCTGGTCTTCATAGGACGGCTCGCAGACGTGGACCTGCTTATCACAGAGGGCTGCCGTTCCCCCCAATCGCCTTGTTCCGTGCCGGCTTCGGGCTTTCCATTCCTGCGGAGGGCTGTTTTGCGATTGCGGGGGATTATCAAGGGCGGGCAGATTGCCCGGTTTTTCCCCTGGCGGCGCTCCGGCCGTTTCGGATACCTGCTTCGTCTTTTGCGGACGGGCATACTCAAATGCAGAAAGACTCAGCTGCCGGACCGTGTGTTCTTCAATATGAACACCGGTAACGTACGGCTTTGCGGTGAAAACCCGGTAAAGAGGCGGCGGGTACGCTTTCTGGCTGCTGGACAGAGCCGCGGAACAGCGGCAAGCAGTGTGTTAAGAGCTGCGGGATTTCTGCACTGCGATATAGAAGACAAAAGGGCAGCAACCGCAAGGAATCGGTTGCTGCCCGGTTATTGCGTTGTTCCGCAGGTGTTCCGGCGGCTTTCTGCTTTGCAGGCGCCTCCGGGATCAGGCCTTGTCTGAAAAATGTCAAAATGCCAGGTTCTTTTTCCACTGCGCCGCGTTCAAAATTCTTGAAATACATCCAGTATTCCTGCAAATTTTTGCCTTGCCCAGCGAAAAAATCTCTCGTCGTTGGGCATTCCGCCATTTATCAAACAAGGTCTAGAGATAGTTCAGCGGATTTCGGGCCACGCCGTTGTAGCGGACCTCAAAGTGGCAGTGGTTGCCGGTGGAGTTGCCGGTGGAGCCCGCCCGGGCAATCTGCTGGCCCTTGTAGACGTGGTCGCCTACGGAAACAGTCAGACTGCTGTTGTGGCCGTAACGGGTGACATAGCCGTTGCCGTGGTCAATCTGCACCAGATAGCCATAACCGCTCATCCAGCCGGCGTAGGTTACGGTACCGCCGTCAGCCGCATAAATGGGGGTCCCTCTCGGCACGGCAATGTCAATGCCCTTGTGATTGGTGGAGCCAATGCCGCCGGGGGAGCGCCGCCCGCCGAAGGTGGAGGTAAGCCGCCCTGTGGTGGGCCAGCGGAAGGTTCCGGTGGGATGCCAGGTGGGCCGTACCCGGGTGCCCCGGAGGCGGTATTCGGTGACCGGTTCCCGGAGACTGACGGAGGAGAGAACGGTGCGTTCCGTCTCCTCGCCGTTGACATAGGTGACATTGGCCACGGTGTCTGCCGCGCCGTACTGTCCGGCAGAGGTAACCTCGAAGTCGCCTTCCCAGAGGTTGGGGCTGTCGGTGTACTCAATGTCGAAGGCCACGCTGTCGACATACCGCTCCTGCTGAACCACCGTCATGGTCAGGTAGGGTACGGAGGCGGACATCGTGAGAATTTCGCCGATTTGCAGGCGGTGAATGTTGTAGCCGGGGTTCAGAGCCAAGAGCTGGTCGGAGGTCAGGCCGTGGTCCTCGGCGATTTCGGACCAGGTGTCGCCGCTGGCCACTGTGTAGGTGACCTCAGCGGTTTTGGTGCTGTAAAGGGTTTCCGCCAGATAACCCAGGTTCATCAGCTCGTCGGTGGGTACATATTCGTTTTTTACATCCACCTCCTCGGAAAAGGAAACGGAGATCGTGCCCTCATTGGTGGCAGAAAGGCGCATTTGCTCCAGCAGCTGTTCCAGAGCGCCCTGGTAAGGCGTGGCGCCGATGCGCTCGCCGTTGACGTACAGGCAGTAGGCGGAGGTAACCATGCCCACTTCCTGGCTGAGGACTTCCTCATAGGTCTTTTTGTCGACTAAATCCTGCCGCCGCAGAAGGCCGGAGGAGTACTGAATAAGAGAGTCGTCAATGCGGAAGGTTCGTCCCAGGGTTTGGGCGGTGACCCGCTCCAGATCTGTGCGGGCATCCTCTGCCGCCGCCTGGCTGGCCAGGGAGGCGATGACCCGGCCGTCATAGGTGACGGTTGTGCCGACCGTGTAAATGGAGAGAAACACCAGCACCGCCGCCAGAGCGCAGCCGCCTGCCAGGAAAACGGCGGGATGGATGTGCCAGTGCTTTTTCTGGGCGCTTTTGGCGCTTTTCTGCCGGGAGGCGCTGTTGCGCTGAAAGACGTGTTCCTGGAAAAGGCTGCCCCACATAGGGAACATACTCCAGAAAAACAACCACAGCTGAATGAGGAAGCGCTCAGATTCCGGGAAGCGATGGGCTTTTTTTTCCCGGACAATGCGCCGCCAGCGGCGGCGGAAATGAAGCTTTTTTTCACGGGCAGCCTGATAGAGTCCCCCCAGGCCGCCGGGCCGCTCCGGCGAAGCGGGCCGCTCCGGGGCGGAACGGCCGGTGGAACGGGCTTTGGAGGCCCGGCGTTCCGGCCGCTCTTCATGGGTCCAGGATTTATCCGATAATTCTCGCTCCATGGCTTCCTGCCAGGGACTCCAGCCTGTGGGGAAATCTTCCCGTTCCTGTACGGCGGCGGTTTCCCGGCGTTCGCTTCGCTCACGCTGGGGCTGGGGGCGCCGGTTCTGGCGGCGGGCGGAAGCAGATTTTTTGTTGCTCATAGCTCTCCTCATGATTCGTCCTTGTTTGGGACCGGCGGGATTTCCGGCGGCCGTCCAAGCAGGCTTTGGAAACGTCAGCCCTGCCAGGGGCGGGGCAAAAAGTTACAATTTGTTACCAATGCCTATCATACCGCGTTTTTCCCTTTCCGTCAAGTCCCTGTTCTGGCAAAAATCTGACCATTTTGTAAATTTTGCGCCGTCTTCCGCTGTTCCATTCGTGGAAACAGGAGGACGGCTGGTTCCGCTGAAGAAAACGTGAAAAATTTTCCGAAAAGATTTGCGAAATTTCATTGACCAAAGCCGTCAAACGTGTATAATGAAATTAGTCAATTCAACCAATCTTTCCAATGGAGGCAAATCGTATGTTTGAATTTTTAATTAAGAAACTGAAGGCGCATCCCCGTAAAATCGTGTTTACGGAGGGGTCGGACCCCCGCATTCTGGAGGCGTCGGCCCGGCTGCTGTCCGGTACCTTCCTGACCCCCGTGCTGGTGGGAAATGTGGGAGAAATCCAGGCTGCTGCCGAGGAAATCGGCTTCAACATCCGGGGCGCGGAGATCATGGACCCGGAGAACTTCCCCGATATGGACAAGATGGTGGAGACGCTGGTGGAACTGCGCAAGGGCAAGATGACGGAAGAGCAGTGCCGCGCCGCGCTGAAGCAGGGCAACTATTTTGGCACCATGCTGGTGAAGATGGGCTACGCGGACGCACTTCTGGGCGGCGCTACCTATTCCACCGCGGACACGGTTCGTCCCGCGCTCCAGGTCATCAAGACCAAGCCGGGCTGCAAGATCGTGTCCTCCTGCTTCATTCTGGTCCGTCCCTCCGCTACCGGTGACCGGGAAGTTCTGGCTATGGCGGACTGCGCCATTAACATCAAACCCAATGAGGACGAGCTGGTCGAGATCGCGGCGGAGACGGCGTGCACGGCCAGAATCTTCGGCATTGATCCCAAGATCGCGTTCCTGAGCTACTCCACGCTGGGCTCTGGCAAGGGCGAGGACGTGGACAAGATGCGGAACGCCTGCCAGAAGGCCAAAGCCCTCATGCCCGAAGTGGACATCGACGGTGAGCTCCAGTTCGACGCAGCCGTCTCCCCCCGGGTGGCGCACACCAAGTGCCCGGAGTCCAAGGTGGCGGGCCACGCCAACACCTTCATTTTCCCCGACATCAATGCGGGCAACATCGGTTACAAGATCTGCCAGCGTATGGGCTCCTTCGAGGCCTATGGCCCCATTCTCCAGGGCTTGAACGCACCCATCAACGATCTTTCCCGGGGATGCAATGCCCAGGAGGTTTACTCCATGGCCCTGATTACGGCGGGTCTGTGCGAGGAGAAGCTGTAAACAATATCCCGAATGGAAAAGGAGCGGCCGTTTGGCCGCTCTTTTTTTGCTGTTCGAATGGCGAAGGGAAAACGAGGCGTCAGCTCCAGAATTCCCGTACCCGTTCCAATTCCCGCCGCCCAATGAAGTAGCCCTGCTGCCAGAGGCGGCGGAGAACATCCAGATCCTTTTCGGTCCGAGAGCAGCCCAAGGTATCCTCGGGGGCGATCACCAGCACCTTTCCCGCCTGCTCCAGAGCGAAAAGCTCCGACCGGCAGTCGTTGTAACGGGTGGAACGGTTTTCCAGCGTCTCCTGAAAACGGGGATACTTTCGAAAGGCCCGGTTGAGGGTCCGGCTTGGCCGGCCGGTTTTTTTCCGGTAATCCCGTTCCCGGGTGAGGACTACCACCACCCGGTCACAGCCCGCCTCAAAAGCCCGCCGCCAAGGGATTGCGTCGGCGCAGCCGCCGTCCAGATAGGGCTCGCCCTCCAGCCGGATAATGGGGAAGAGCAGGGGGATGGCGCAGGTGGCCTGCAGGAGGAGGTTCTTCTCGTCCCGCCGGGGAACCGGGTGATACTCGGCATGGCCGGTGTTCAGATTGGTGACCACTGCCTCCACAATGCCGGGATAAGCCTCAAACGTGTCGTAGTCAAAGGGGACCAGCTCATTGGGAATGGTTTCATAGGCAAACTGGAGGCCGAAATAGGAACGATTCCGGGGATTGGCCAGATTTCGCCAGCCCATGTAGCGGCGGTCGTTGGCGAAATGGCAGACCAACTGCAAATTCCGGCGGCTCTGCCGGGAAAGGTAACTGACGCCATAGGCAATGCCGGCGGAAACCCCCAGCGTATAGTCCGGCAGAGGCAGGCCGCCGTCCAGGAAGGCGTCGCACACGCCGGAGGAGAAGATGGTCCGCAGGGCTCCGCCCTCCAGGACCAGACCGGTTTTCATAAAATCACCTCGTATTAGCGATAAAGATACGGTTTCAGCTTCCTGCGCCAAAGCCGCGTTAAACGGGCCAGGGTAAAATCCATCAGCAGAAACACGACGTTTCCGAGGCCCAGCAGCAAAAGGTTGAAGCACCAGGAAGCTGCAGGCAGGTCTGCGGTCAGACCTATGAGCTGCAGAACCGGACCATAGAGCAGAAAAACAGAAACGCAGCACACGGCCAGCCGTGCCAGAACCCGCAGGAACCGGAGAGGCAGGGCGGCGATTTTGGGCCGTAAAATGGGATACCAGCCGAAAAACAGATACACGAGAGACGTTTCCCGGTCCGGTCCCAACAAGAGGGCCAGAAGGGAGACGGCGGCGTAAACCGTCCCGGCGGCCTTGGGGCCCAGCTCTTCCAACACCGGCAGCAATACGGTCACGGCCAGAAGCGGCGCACAGAAAGTCGCGGCGGGCAGGAGGCCGCCCAGACACAGGAGTACGATGGCCAGAGCCGTGAGCACACCGCAGAGGGCCAGGGGACGGGCGCTCATGAGACCTCCTTATATTGGAGCTTGTAATAGCTCCACTGCCGCCATTTCTGGAGAAGCTCCTGCTGCTCTGGGCTCAGTGCCTCTGAAATAGAGCCGTCCGATAATTGGCAGACATTTTTTTGTACCACCGGAAGTTCCCGGCGAAGGCTGTTCAGGAAGGAGAACCAGGGGCTTTCCTCTCCCCGGCCAGTCAGCTCCAGTACGGCGGCCCCCAGGAAGCAGGCGGAGACGGATTCCGGCAGGTTCAGAGATTCTGCGGCGTTGTTCCAGTCCAGCACATCCGCTGCGGCATCATTGGCCCAGATGACGAAGGGCGTTTTGTAAGGCGAGAAGGGGTCTTCCGGATGTGCGGCGGCTGCATCCAAGCCCAGCTCCCGGTAAGCCAGCATGTTGTCCCCCAGGTAGGGAAGATGGTCCCCCCAGAAGACCAGGACCACAGGCTCCTCCTGGGTTTGGAAATAACGCCAGAGGCGGCCCAGCATGGCGTCAGCGTCCCGGGCGCCCTCCACATAGACTTGGAGAAGGGTTTCAGCCTCCTCTGACAGAGGAACCGATACCTCCACAGGCGGGAAGCTGTAGTCTGGGCCGTATTTACCGGCGGTGTAGGACATGTGGTTCTGTATGGTGGTGGTAAAGTGGAAGATAGGGCCTTCCGCCGCCGCAAAGGTATCCTCAATGAGACCGGCGGCATAAGCGTCCGTGACCCAGCGGCCTTTGTATTCCAGATTCTCCATGTCTCCGGCAAACCGGATCTCTTCCGCCCCGAACCAACGGTAGACATTCTCCCGGTTGTAAAACCAGTTGTCCCCCGGATGGAAGAAGGAAGTTTCATAGCCGTCTTGGCCAAAGACCCGGAAGAGGCTGTCCAAATTCCGGTTTACCACGCGCATGGCAGAGGTGGCGGAGGCGGAAAGGGCATTGGTCTGCATTCCCGTGAGCACGTCGAATTCCGTGTTGGCGGTGCCGCCCGCGAAGCCGGGAACCACCACATGACCGCTGAGCGTGTGCGGGTCCTGGCGGATGGCGTGGAGATTGGGGAGGGGATCGTTTTCTGCGTCATAGGTGAACACATCCGTATCGGTGAGGTCGGAAAAGGCCTCGTTCATCACCATGACCACGCTGACCGCTTTTCCTTGTCCGGGAGTATCACCGGTTTCCCAGGACTCCGCTGCGGAGCGGCTGAAGCCGTCAGGCCGGTCTACCAGATAGGTGGTGAAGTGGTGGCAGAAGGCGTAGGGAAAGCCCAGGTCATTGAAGACTGCGGGGACATACTCGGCGTTGCGGACCCGGAAGGACTGGTAGAGCTCCTTTGAAGCATAAACGGTCAAGATCAGGACAACCAGGACGGCCAGACTGGCGGCGGCTCCCAGAAGACTTCCCGTCCAGCCTCGAAACTTCTCCAGAGGGAAGGGCTGGCTGCCGATGAAGAAACCCAAGGCGGCCAGTACGGCGGCAGCCAGGATAATCACCGCGATTTGCATGACGGGGAAAGAGATGTGGTAACTTTCCAGGGCGCTGCCCACCTCTTTTAGAAGGGCAAAGTCCCGGGGGAAGACCGGTTCATCCCGAACCTCGATTTTGATTCGGTTGGCAATGGACAGTCCGCCAACCAGAATGTTTACCAGAGCGGCGGAAAAAAAGACATTTCGGAACAGGGAGGCCAGAGCCAGCACCAGCAGGCCGGCCGGCAGGGCGTTGAGAATGATGAGCAGAGGCTGCTGGAGAAAATCGGACAGGAGGACCCGGAAGGAGTTGGGCTGGCACCAGAGGGCCAGGAGCGTGATACCGCCGCTCAGCAGCACGGCCGCCAGAAGGCTCCAGGGCAGAGAGAGACGGACAATTGGAAATCTTTTTTTCAAAACGGCAAATCCTTTCCCTTAAAAATGGGTATCTCCATATTATAAAACATTTTTCCATAATTGCAAGGGAAAAACGTGTTCGTCTCTTTCAAAGCACATTGATACAGCAGGAGCCCTGTGTTATAATTGGCTCGACAAATCGAAATTTGGAGGTGTTTATGCGTATGGAGAAGAAAGCTAGACGGTCTGGAATGGACCCCATCGTTACTTTAACGCTGATTTTTGTCG
>JAAWLO010000108.1 GCA_022797935.1 Oscillibacter sp.
CAGTAAAGATTATGAGATATCCGTCTCATCTGCTGAGACTATCGTCAAAATTTCTCATTTCCATACCTTGCTTAAACGCTTATGAATACAGCTTCTTAAGTAGTTCTCCGCCCAATCCAACAGTTCTTTTGCCGTCATAGTGGCGACGGATACATTGTCGAGTCGGGGCTGGTAAATCGTCATCCTGATCGCGTCAATTTCGTAGGCCCAGGACAGGGCAAGGTAGCAACCCAAGCCGTACATCCGCATTTGCGGGTTTCCCTCCGCTTGAACCGAAACGCCTTTCCCGTATTTCAGGTCAATCACGTCCAGGAGTCCATCAGAGAGGATCAGGCAATCCGCTGTTCCAAACGCCTCCGGGACATATTCATCAAAGCGTATAGTCTGCTCAATGAAGATGCGGGGGTCAGCGCAGCGGGTGGCCGCTTCTGCCATACGTTCCTCCACGAAGTCGGCATAGTCCTCCATGTGTTCCTTCATGGAGCCGGAATAGAGCGGGTCAGCCTGGGCCTGTTCCATAGCGGCGGTGATGTCTTCGTCCTGCCAGCGTTTCCGCAGAAGCAGTTCCCCGATATGGTGGGCCAGCGTCCCCTCCTTGGCATAGGTGCTGCCGCTGTCGGGTATCCCATACTCCAACCGGGCGCTGGGAGTACAAATTAGCCATCTATGCGCCGAGGATGGTCCTAATATAGCGTGTTTATCGGGCATACTGTTTACCTCGCTTTGTCTCCAAAATTCTGGCAATTCGTGTACCGGCTCGTGCATTCTCCGAGGACGTTACCCATTCCAGATTTTCCACTCGATTATCAAACGGGTCCTCGTTGATATGGTTAACCTCCGGTAAACCATACGGATTTGGAATAAATGCTGTAGCAACCAAGCGGTGCACTTGAAAATGTTTCAGCTTTCCGTCCTTAAAAAGATTGGCACTCAGGTACGGCTTGTATTTAACCCTTTGGAATACTGCCACGGGACGTCCGCGGTTTGGATTCCACAGTTCACCGTTTCGGCTGACCAAATAAAGGCCCTCATATCCAGCAACGGGTTGCCACAGTTCCTGATTCTCGCCCCCGGGTGGGAGCCCAGGATGGGTCTTACGTTTTCTACCCGTTGCCCTCACCCAAACCTTCCAGCTTCTCCAGGAACAGCACTCGTTTGTCCTCCGGCAGATTGGTCATATTCTCGGCCCCCAGTTCTTTCAGGATAGCCTTGATTGCCGGTTGCCCGTGTTTCTTCGCGGCCTCGATGCCCTTGGCCCGAATATCCTCCAGGCTGGGGGCCTTACTAGTGGCCGACTTGGGCGCTGGGGACTCCTCCGGGATCGGTGCGGGAGCGGGGGGCGCAGCTTCCTCAGAAGGGGCAGCAGTCGGGCCAGTCTCCCCAGCCGCAGGGCCAGGAGGGTCTGCCGGGAGCGTTTCGACGGCAAGGGCTGTTTTCTTTTTTTCTGTGTTCTTTTCTGTCTCCAAGATACGGATGGCGGCTGCATGGACCTCCGAGTTCTTCATACAGTGCATACCAAGCGCGGTCAGGTTTGCCAATGCCTCCAGCGGCATATTGCCTGTGACTTTGATTTCCACCATTATGTTCCTTCCTTTCTTCGTGTATTTATAATAGAAATGTACTTATACGGCAATGTAGGGATTGACAATCTGTTTTTGATGCGCCAAAATAGAACTGTAGCGATAACTTGGTTAAGGCGTCGCTGCTATCTCTTGCCGTCCTTGGTGTTCGCAGCACTGAGGACGGTTCTTTTCTTGTACCTGCTTTTCGGCTCGTTTAGCAGCGTTTCTGGCTCGTTTCCTGGCGCAGATTTCTTCCCGATGGGCTGCATAGTAGGCCCGATCTTTTGCATGAGTTTCCTCTGGATGAGCAGATCTGCAAGCTTGTTTTTGAATGCGGGCTTTTGCATTGATCTCTAGTTGATGCGCTTGACGATATGCCCGGTTGTAGGCCTGCTTTTTTCTTTTTGTTTTCTCATTTGCCCATTGAGGGCACCTAATAACCTCTCGGCCATCTCGAAGGGCCTTCGCTTTTACACGAAGATTGTAAAGTGTCCGGCTGGCAGTGTTTTGCGCAATTCCCAGCATCTGAGCGATTTCATGGGTTTTATACCCTAAGCACGCCAGTTCAAGCGCTTCCCGCTCTCGTGGTGTCGCAACGGCAAAAATCCGTTCAATAAGGTCTCGGGCTTCAACTTGTGTCTCTATATTCTGTTGGGTGTCAGCGATGACAGCATACAAAGACAGCTCATCATCGTCCGTGTGTGCTGGTATGCGGTCCAGACTCAGCTGCTTGCGGTCCCCCGTTCGCTTAATCTGGTACTGTCGCCGCCACTCTTGGAGGACCGCTCGGTTCATACAAATCTCAATCAGTCCGCAAATATTCTTTTGGGGTAGCGGGCTGGAATTGCGGCACTCCCTTTGAATAGCCTGCAAATACCCAAAAATCACAATGTCGTAATACTGGTTCGGCGCTAAGCGCTTACGTTGAAGGAAATCGGCCACCAAGTAATGATACTGCTCCACCATCTCCCGTTCCTTCACGGTAAGAGGTTCTATTTTACTCATTTATGTGTTCCTCCTCTCCAGCATCCTCTCCAAGCCAGATGCTGCGATATCCATGCTTGAGTTGCCACACGAATGCGCGCAGGCCCTTGAAGGATTGCGGCCAGCCGTACAGCTCACACAGCAGCAGGTAGGCTTTCATCACGTCGTAGCGCATAACACTCCTCCTTTCAAAACAATGTCAGTTGGCCCTCAAATCCTTCGTTCAGCGGCATAGTGCCTGTCTCAGGAGCCGCCTGTACGGATTTTGACAGCACAGGGACGGGCTCCGGTTCTGGATTTTTTGGTTCTTGCGGAGATTTCATAATACCCAAACGCTCCAACGCCAACCGCATCCGCTCCCATTGGATACGCGCGGTCCACACCTCGTCGTAAAGTGCTGGCATAATCCATATTTCCTGCTCCGGCATAGGAGAAATCAGAAGCGGAGTTTTTCCGACCACTGGATGCAGGAGGGAATCCGCCACTACCACATACCCGGCACACCCCAAAAGAGACAGCTGTATGTAGCACATCAGTGCCGCCGTTCGGTCAATGTCTTGGGCCACATAGAGCGCATTCCGAAAGCCAAGCTTCTGGCGAACCATCGTGTTCCGAGCGGCGATCAGCAGTGCGCCAGCGCCGCAGCACGGGTCGTGGATACCAACCCAGCCCTTCTGTTCGATACGCGCCTCTAGGTCTGCGACTGTGATTTCAGACATCATCCGGCAGATACTATACGGAGTAAAAAACTGGCCTTTCCAGTGGTTTCCGAGGCCCAACCCCATAAACATTTCACCGAGAAAGTCCTGATCTGGTTCGGCTTCCAGGGCTTCCACAGTCAGGGCAAACAGCTGTGGAAAAACCAGCCGTTCCTTTTCGGGATACCGTTTGATAGTCCTGATGTACTGCTGCTCCCGGTCATCGTGGACAGACCCTTCTCTGTCAAAGGCGTTGGAGATCGTCAATGCGGCCATTGCCACAAAGTCTGTCCAAACCTCCCAAGCACTTTTGGTGTTGCACAGGATTGAAAACTGTTTGGAAAACCCCGTTTGGCTTTCCCGGCGAAACCGGACGGCGTGGGCCATAACTTACACCAACCCCTTCCGTTTCCCCGGTGGTACTGCTTCTCCGGTATCCTTCCGCACGACAGTAACCTTTGTCAGCTCTACGCCGCAGTCCTTCGCGACGGATTCATTAAGCAGCTTTCTCAGTGTCTCCGCAATCAGCCAGATATTCGGCTCATTCAAGAATACGCCTCCCTCCACTTGTCTCACGTTTCCACCTCCTTTCGCTGGAAGTGCTCGCAGGTGTCATAGGGCATCCGGGTCTTGACCCGGGGGTATACGCAGTGTCCGCATTCAACCGTCTGGCCTTTTTCGTTGAAATGCTGGTAGAAATGCCGGCAGTTGACACACAGCGGGGTTTCCGGGGTCAGCTGTGTGTGATAGAGTACATTGCGCTCTTTTTCGGTCACAGAAATTCCTCCTTGCATAGCCAGCAGGAAGATGCTATACTATCCTCATGCGGGCCGATTGGATGTGTCAATGGGTTCCGCCAGCCCTGTCAGGTGTTCGCTGCACTTGGCAGGGCGCTTTTCGTTTCTAACTTGGCGATCGCGTCTGTAAGCACATGGATAATATACTTCGCACGGCTGCCGTGAGGTATCCGGCCATTGCGGTAACAGTGGATTTGCCCCCGCGAAATGCCGGTAAGCTGGCCGATTTGGACACAGGAAAATCCGTACTCGTTGATAGCCTTGTTGATGAGGTAGGCCAGTTCATAGTCCGGGTGTTTAGTGTTTTCCACTTCGGTTATCTCAAACCCGCCCTGTTCCAGAAAACCCAACACATAGGGTAGCCGTTCGTTGCGGCAGTTTGCCACGATGGAAGCCGCCCGCAGGTAATCATCCGGGGTAAGCACGCGCTGCGGGGTCAGCGCTGTTTCCTCTGCGCCATAGAACGAGGGCAGAAACGCCGCCGCCAGCACATCCTTTGCGTGAAGCTGGTACTGCTCCAAGCGTTCCGCCAGCTCCGGGGTCTCCCGCTCCATCGTGGGCGTGATGCTGATCTTTGCCAACCAGAGAGGAACGAAGTCCAATTTCAGGCAGAGAACTTCTTGCAAGCCTCCGTTGGTAGGGAGGACCAAATTTGATCCCCCTTTGGAAAGGATAGTGTCGGTCTGAATGTTGGCCACCTGCCGCTTTCGCTGACCCTCACTCAGCCCAATGCCGTCGCACATCCAGCGGACGCCCGCCCAGATTTGCCCGTCATTGTCGCGAGCCGCCATGAGTTCTGCGCCCATAAAGGGCACGCGCCGGATTTCGAGGTCGTTCACGCGATCTCCCTCCCTTCGCTCTGGTTTTCCGCCTTACCGGCGGCGCGGTTCTTGCAGTCTGCCATAAAGGCCATGCCTTCGCTGAATGACAGCAGCTTATCCACTTCCTGATCGGACAGGCTTGGGAGGGCTTTGCCGATGGTTTCAAGGATTTTCTTTCCTTTCTCAGACATTTTCTTACCTCGCTTTCTTTTGGGTTGTCCCCTCCCGCCTGTCTATGGTACAATTTGAATGGGGGAAGGGGGTGAAGATGATGTACAGTAAAGAGCGACCTTGGACATTCAAAACTTGGATTCTGAATTTTAAGGGCGTCGATTTGCCGATAGGTGACCTTGCGGACGATATTGCGCGTGATCCAGATTTTCCAGAAGAAGATTATTTCGGGGAAATCCTCGATCATATTTCCGCAAAGAGCCATGAGAACTCTGTAATTCAAGAAACCTTTGTCTTGGCTTGGAGCTACTATTTAGCGTCCAAAGATGACTCTCGCCCGGAGCTGACTTTGACCAGAGAATAGCGCATCTGGTACGGTTTCCGAACCAACACGTATTCTGGATCGTCCTGCTGGTCTTGTAGTGCCGCTATAAGACCAGCAATTTCTTTTGGGGTACCGTTTGCCGTTACGAAGATACGGTCGCCGTTTCGCTCATATTGCATATCCATTTCCTCTCACCTCGTTTCTTGTGATTATACGGATATTATACGCCGATAAATCACTATTGTCAAGCGCTTGGATGTGATTTATCGGAAATTTGTTGACAATTCGTCATATGCGTGCTAATATTAGCTCTGGAAGGGAGGTGCAAAAGGCACATGCACACACGTATAAAAAAAGTGCGCAAGACTCTAGACCTTACGCAACAAGAATTTGCTGATAGTATTGGGAGTAAGCGGAATACCGTAGCGACCTATGAACTGGGACGTATCGCGCCAAGCGCCGCAGTTATATCGCTAATCTGTAAAACCTTCAATGTCAGCGAGCGGTGGCTTCGGACAGGTGAAGGGGAGATGTTCAACCAGCCGCAGAGCCGGAAAGACGAAATCCAGCGCATAGTTGAACAGATGATGGAGGGCAGGAAAGCCGAGTTTAAATACCGCTTGATCTCTGTTCTGAATCGTCTGGATGAAGACCAGTGGGGCGCCTTGGAAGATTATCTGCGGGAAATACTCGATGGCCGTTCCGCTGTTCCTGAACAAGCCCCGCTGCCGGCAAAGCCGGAAACAGAGCAGGAAATTGACCAAGAGGTTGAACGATACCGGCAGCAGCTTCTTTCTGAAAAGATACGGGCTGCACAAACCTCGTCTGTGAAAGAGTCCGACGTGGGCTGAAAGGCTGGTACGAATAAAAAAAGCCGCCCTTGGTGCTGCAACACCAAGGGCGGCAAGGAAACCTATTGGACAAGGACAGGTGCCTGCCAATAGCTCTCCAGAGCGAGACTATTATAGCACTTGTCCTTGATTCATTGCAACCATTTTTGAAAGGACAGGTGTTTTTTATGCGCAAAGAGCCGATTTACCCGCCGCCGGTACGCCGCGCCGCGCTGTATATTCGGGTATCCACCGAGGAGCAGGCTAAAAAAGGCTACTCCATCCCCGCCCAGCGGGAGGATCTTGAGGAGTACGCAAAAGTGAATGGCTACGCCATAGCCGGGGTATTCATCGATGAGGGCAAGAGCGCCCGAAAGCGGTACACGGCCCGTCCCGCGTTTATGGAGATGATGGAAAAGGTCAAAGCCGGAGAAATTGACGTGATCCTGTTTATCAAACTGGATCGCTGGTTCCGGAATATTGCGGATTATTACGAAGTGCAAAAAATACTGGATGCACATAACGTAGCCTGGAAGACCACCCAGGAGCACTATGACACGGAAACTACCAACGGCCGGCTGTATATCAATATCCGGCTCTCCGTGGCTCAGGATGAAAGCGATCGGGACAGCGACCGAATCAAGTTTGTTTTTCAAAACAAAGTGTCGCGGGGTGAGGCGATTTTCGGTAATCCCCCGCTGGGTCTGAAGGTGGAGGACAAGCACATCGTTCCAGACCCGGAAACAGCGCCGATTGTACGGGAATTGTTTCACCATTACGAAATTCACCGTAGCATTAGCCGTGCGGTCCGGGAAGTGGGAGAACAGTTTAACCGCGTTCTATGGCTGGACGGTACCCGCCGTATGCTGGCCAATCCACTCTACAAGGGTGTCTACCGTGATAACCCCGCTTACTGTGAGCCCCTGATCCCGCCAGAGAAATTTGACCGGGTGCAGGAGCTTTTGAAAGCGCGATCCATTCGCCATAATCAAACCGGGCGAATCTACCTGTTTTCCGGCCTGCTGATCTGTGCGGAGTGCGGTCGGAAAATGGCAGGCCGGTACGCGGTCACCAAGCGCAAGGAGCATAACTGGGAATACCATCTTTACCGTTGCCCTACCGCAATGCAGTATCATCGTTGCCCGCACCGGAAAGAAGTCAACGAGGAAAAGTTGGAAGCATGGCTGCTGGAACACATACGATCAGAATTGGATGCCTATCAAATGCAATGGGAATCTGCCTCAGCTGCGCCAATGCGTCCCAAAATAGACCGGGCGGCAATACTGCGCAAGCTGGAAAAGCTCAAGCAGCTGTACATAGAGGATTATATCACCTTGGAGGAATATCAAGCGGACTACGAAAAGTATCGTGAGAAATTGGATATAGCTCAGGTCGAACCTCGACGCCCTGACTTTGAACATTTGCGCACTTATCTTCATGCGGATTTTCAGGCAGCTTATTCCGCTATGACGCCAGTTCAGCGCCGTGATTTTTGGCATAACATCGTGAAGGAAATTTGCCTAAATACGGAAAATACGCCTCAAATTATTTTTTGCTTGTGACTGTACTAATATACTTTGATCTGTAGGCCGGATGAACAATATCCGCAACCGGGCGGAGGAAATCATAAACAGCGAGTTGATTTATATTTGATTGGATATGCAAAGGCCAGCCGATTACCGG
>JAAWLO010000109.1 GCA_022797935.1 Oscillibacter sp.
CGTGGAGACGTGCTTGAATTTCGGGTTCGTGATCAACTGGCGGGGGATTTTGAAATAGACAAATTCCTCCGATTCATCGCCGTAGAAATAATCTGACAATATGATTTCCGGCATGGTCAGGGCCTCCTTTTGGGCAAAAGAAAAAGCACGATTTTTCAATCGTGCTTTCTCTCGGGTGTTAATTTGTGTCACATTGGCTTCATTTTGCGGTGACTGCCTGATATTTTTGGGTTTTGCGCGTCATTCTTTATCAGGCACACCCATTAAGCTCCTCCTTTTTGTATTATAAACTCAGTAGGCCACGCCCCAATAGATATCAGTACAGCAGGTCTTGCCGCACACAGGGCACACGCCTTCCTGGCCGCTCTGCGTCAGGGGCATGCAGCGGGAGCTGACCCCCGCCCGCTCTTTCATAGCCAGTTCGCATTCCAGGGAACCGCACCACTTGGACCGCAGGAATCCCCCCTTGCCCTCGGCAATGGCCTTCGCCTCCTCCGGGGTGGAGATGTCGAAGGTGTGATCCTCCCGGTTTTTCAGGGCCTGGGCATACATGTTGTCATGGACCGCGTCCAGCAGCTTCCGCACGGTCTCCTCCAGCGCCTCCAGGGGCACCGGCGTCTTTTCACCGGTATCCCGGCGGGCTATGACACATTCCTGCTTTTCCAAATCCTTGGGCCCGATTTCCACCCGCAGGGGCACGCCCTTCATTTCGTATTCGGCGAACTTCCAGCCGGGAGAGTTGTCGGACCCGTCCATTTTGCAGCGGATACCGGCGGCCTTCAGGCGGTCCCGGAGAGACGCGGCCGCATCCAGCACCCCCGGCTTGTGCTGGGCCACAGGGATGACCACCGCCTGAATGGGGGCCACCCGGGGCGGCAGAACCAGTCCGTTGTCGTCGCCGTGGGTCATGATGATGCCGCCGATCATCCGGGTCGAGACGCCCCAGCTGGTCTGATGGGGATGATGCAGCTGGTTGTCCTTGCCGGTGTAGGTAATGTCGAAGGCCTTGGCGAAGCCGTCGCCGAAATAGTGGCTGGTGCCCGCCTGAAGGGCCTTGTGGTCGTGCATCATGCACTCCACGGTATAGGTCTCCTCTGCCCCCTTGAACTTTTCCTTTTCCGTTTTCCGTCCCCGGAGAACGGGCATGGCCAGGAAGTGTTCCATGAAGTCCGCGTAGACGTTCAGCATCCGCATGGTTTCTTCCCGAGCCTCGGTCTCGTCCAGGTGCATGGTGTGGCCCTCCTGCCAGAGGAACTCCCGGTGCCGCAGAAAGGGCCGGGAGGTTTTCTCCCAGCGCAGCACGCTGCACCATTGGTTATAGAGCTTCGGCAGGTCCCGCCAGGAGTGGATGATGTTGGCGTAATGCTCGCAGAACAGGGTCTCCGATGTGGGGCGGACACACAGCCGGTCCTCCAGCTTCTCGCTGCCCCCCATGGTAATCCAGGCGCATTCCGGGGCAAAGCCCTCCACGTGGTCCTTTTCCTTTTGGAGAAGGGACTCGGGAATCAGCACCGGGAGGTATACGTTTTCATGGCCGGTCTCCTTAAAGCGCCGGTCCAGCTCGCTCTGGATGTTTTCCCAGATTGCGTAGCCATAAGGGCGGTAGATGAACATGCCCTTGACGGAGGTGTAATCAATAAGTTCCGCCTTCTTGCAGACGTCGGTATACCATTGGGCAAAATCCACATCCCGTGCGGTAATCGCGTCCACCTGTCTTTTATCCTGTGCCATAAGCGTTAAATCCTTTCCAAAGCGCCAGCGGCGCGGTATTCAGCCCTGTTATTGTAGCGGCTCTGCCCGGAAATGTCAACCACAGGGTCCTCCGGAATTCCGGCCCGGGAACCGGCCCTTCTTCCGCCGGAGCAGGAAGTATCTCCTTAAATATCCCGCGAAACGTCAAATTTCCTCGCCGGACCCCAACGGAACGCGGCAGATTCACCCGCCGGGCGGTTCTCCGGCCAGCGCCCGCCGCTTCCGTCCGGAAGCCCGGAGGTCCCAGCAAACTGGTGTCCCGGAAAAACATCCGTTTCAAACCCGGAACATCCGCGAAGAACGCTCACTCTCTTCCCCGGCCCGGAAGCGGAATCGTCTGTTCGAGGATCACCCGGCCGAAACAGACCAGCGTCCGGCCGCTGGAGGGGGCGAACATGATATCGGCGTCTGCCCGGGCCCGGTTGAGGGAGAAGAGGTACACAAATCCGGCAGGGTCCCGGTAGTACTGCTTGCAGAAGATGTCGCCGTCTACGCAGAAGATGCCCACGTCACCGGCCTTGAGGGGGTCCCGGTTGACGTAGACCACGGAACCGTCCTCGATAACGGGCAGCATGGAGTCCCCCTGAATGCGGACGGCGAATTCGGCGGCGGGCGGGATTCCCTCCTCCACGGTAATGTAGTCGAAATCCTCGCCGAAGGCGGGGGCGGCGTAACCGGCGGCGGCGGGACTGCGGTAGAGGGGAATGACCTTGGGTGCCGGCGGAAGGGGGCGGGTCCGCTCGTCGTCCCGGTAGGCGCAGAGGGCGTCCACCAGGGACTGCAGGGTCTGCTGCCCCAGGGGGGAGAGGTCCCGGTAGCCCTGGAGGAGATGGCGTTCCTTCTGGCTCAGGGGCTCGCGGTTGGTCCGGAAGCTGTCCTGAAACAGAGTGTTTGGGTCGATTTCCAGGCAGTCGAAGAGGCGGAGCATGATCTCCTCTTTTGGGAAACTGACGCCGTTTTCGTAGTTGCTGATCGCGGAGACGGAGAGCCCCAAAAGGGCCGCCAGATCCCCCCGCGTCATGTTCAGTTCTACCCTGCGTATCCGCACTCTTTCACCGAAGGTCATACACATCCTCCTTCTTTACGATACAAATATCATAGCAGGCGCCCCCCTGCCTGTCAAGAAATTTTCTCAAGAATCTTGTAATTTCCCTCTTGACAAACAGAAACACTAGTGCTATTCTAAGGATACCGCCAAGATAACTCACATATTCCGCTCGCAAATCTGATGTTTAATCAATAAAAAGACTTTTGTTCCACTACCGCGCACCAAATGTTCCCCTCCCCCCGAAAACCGGGCCGGAAGAGACCCGTTCCCCTTCCGGCTCCCGCAGCGTTCCCCCGCGTTCTGCGTCATGGCCCGAAAACCGCCCAGCCTGTCTGCGGTCTCCCGGCACAGCCCCGCCGAGAACCGGAAGATTCCAGGTCCGGAATTCGGAACCAGACCGTTCCAGGCGGCGCCGCATACATAGGCCCCCCGCCAGCGGTTCCCGGCGTCTGTTTGAAAAGCAGCTATGCCGGAAGCACCGCTGCTTCCGCCCGGCAAGGCGGCCGGAATCCGGACGGATTTCAAGTCCGGCCAGCGCGGTCCCAGCGGAAAAAGACGTCTGGCATCTTGCCGCCTCTCAGACCGGCGCCAGGGAAAACAAAAGCAGCCGCGAACCGTCCGGCACGGCGCACAGCTGCGGCAGGTTCCGCATAGGTCCCTTTTTTCTTCACAAACAAACATCCTGTTGGACGCTCATAGGCCGCCCCCTCCCGCTGGGAGCAAACCGCCCCTCTTCCCCACGCGGACAAGCCGCCGGAGGCGAAAACGCGCCGCGCAAAAGCGGAACACCCCCGCCTCGAAGAAGCGCCGCACCCGGAAACGGCCGGCCCCCGCGGCAAATGCCTGCGCGGGAGGTCTATCCATCCGGCACGCGAAAAAGTCCCAAGGCTTTCACCTCAGGACTTTTCCAAACTTGGTGGGGGAAGGTGGATTCGAACCACCGAAGTCGTAGACAACAGATTTACAGTCTGCCCCATTTGACCGCTCTGGAATTCCCCCAGACCGCTATGCAGTTGGCTTGTTGGCCGCGTGTTGCCGGAATCGAGATGGAGCTGGTGGACGGACTCGAACCCCCGGCCTGCTGATTACAAATCAGCTGCTCTACCAACTGAGCTACACCAGCAGTTCCAACAGCAGTATTTATTCTAACAGAGGAATCCCCATTTGTCAAGGACAACCTCGCGAATTTAACCGGCGTTCCGCCCGATTTTTTCCATATAGAAAGGAGTATTTTTGGATGATTTATACAAGAAGCCGCCGTATCCGCCGCCGTTCCCTTCTGCGGTGCACCCTGTGCGGTCTGGAAATTGGGAAGGGGGAGGAATATTGGAGCTGCAATGGCACGGTGGCCTGCAGGGCCTGCCTGCCGGACCTGGCCCGGCGGGAGCTGGCCCCCTGCCGGGAAATCCGGGGAGAGGAGGCGCGGCCATGACCCTGACGGAGATGTCCCTTTGCTATGCCCGCACCGCCGCCCTTCTGCAGAGGCGCATCCAGAGCCTGCGGGCGCAGGAGCCCGAAGACCCGGAGGCGGCCTTTCATCTTCACCGCCGCATCAGCGAACTCACGCCGCTGCTCCGGGAGGCCCGGGCCCTGGCGGCTTTGACTGAACATTATTATGACAGGAGTTTTTATGGCTACGAACAGTACCGGCTTTGAAAACCGTTCCAGCGAGTGGATCGGGGACCTGACGGTCTGGATGCAGGACCGCAGCGGCGACAACGCGGAGCAGCTGGACCGTCTGCGCCGGGGTCTCCGGCAGGCCCGGGAAACGGAGCTGACGCCCCGGCAGCAGGAGATTCTCTCCCTGTATTACGACCAGGGGATGCTCATGTCCCAGATTGCGGAGGCCCTGGGGATTCATCGTTCCACGGTGTCCCGCACCCTCCGGCGGGCCCGGAAACGGCTGTATCACTGTCTGCGCTATACCCTGTAACTTCGCCCAAATTCCTCTTGCGGTTTTCCCTGGAAGCGGCTATAATCAAGCCAGGGACAACCCCCGGCGAGAAACTACCGGTCCCGTATGAAAGAGGAACTCTATGAAGGATGTATTTTATAATTCCCTGCATCACCGCTGGCTGCGCCTGCTGGCCGCCGTGCTGGGCGAGTTTATCGCCGCCCTGGCGCTGAATCTGTTCATTGTGCCCCTGAACCTCTACTCCGGCGGCCTGCTGGGCTTCTGCCAGCTGTTCCGGACTCTGCTGCAGAATTATGTGCATCTCACGGTGGACATTGCGGGCATTCTGTATTTCCTGATGAATATCCCCATTCTCCTGGTGGCCTACAAGACCCTGGGCCGGGCTCTGGTGCTGAAGACCATGGTGTGCACCGTGTCCTACTCCCTGTTTTACAGCATCATCCCCATCCCCTCCGCCCCCATTGTGGACGATTACCTCACCGCCTGTCTTCTGGGCGGCATTCTGGTGGGCGTGTCCAGCGGGCTGGTGCTCACCTGCGGCGGCAGCGGCGGCGGGCTGGACATTGTGGGCCTGTGCCTGAGCAAGCGGGGAAGCCGCTTCACCGTGGGAAAATTCTCCCTGACCTTTAATTTCTTCCTCTACGCGGCCTGCCTGATTCTCTTTGAACCGGCGGTGGCGATTTATTCGGTCATCTATAACTTCTTCACCTCCATGGTGCTGGACCGGATGCACCAGCAGAATGTGAACATGCAGGCCATGATTTTCACGAAGGAGGACGAACAGGTTCTGGGCCGGTTCATCATTGAGAAGATGCACCGCAGCGTCACCTATTGGAGCGGCACCGGCGCCTATTCCGGCATGGACCTCCATGTGCTGGTGGTGTGCCTGTCGAAGTTCGAGATTGAGGAGCTGCTCCACGCCGTCCACGACATGGACCCCCACGCCTTTGTGACCGTGCAGGAGGGCGTCCGGGTTTACGGCAACTTCGTGCGCCGTCTGGGCTGACCGGAGAAAGCAGACGGCCTGGGCAAGGCTTTCGGACCGCCCGGAACAGGAAAGACAGATTTCCCGCGCGGCCCGTTTCCCTTCGGTCTCCCTTCCGGCGGATGGTCTATGACAAGCGAAACTCCCCCAAACCACGGGTTTGGGGGAGTTTTTTGCGGGAAGGCGGTTTTTGAGGCGGGACGGGCCCCTCAGGTATTGTCCCGGGAGATGGGTTCCCGGAAGAGGAGCCGCCGGAGGGCTTTGCCGTTGAAGGGCAGGAGGGGATAGAGGTATCCCTTTCCCACCAGGGGCTTTGTGGTGGCCAGAAGGATGAGGATGCCCAGGATACCCAGACCGTAGCCCCAGACGTCGAAGACCGCCGTCAGCAGCAGGAGAACCACCCGGAGGAGCTTGAAGGCGTAGCCCATCTCGTAGCTGGGCTGGGCGAAGCTGGCCACCGAGACAAAAGCCATGTAGACCAGCACCTCGGGTCCCAGCCAGCCGGCCTGTACGGCGAAATCACCCAGAATCAGAGCTCCCAGCATAGAGAAGGAATTGGAGAGAGAGTCCGGGGTATTGAGGGAGGCCAGTTTCAGAACGTCAATGAGGAATTCCACCACCAGCAGCTGCCACAGCAGGCCCAGGGAGGCGGGTTCCGGCGAGGAGAGGAACTCCAGCCAGTTGGGAAGCCGCCCGGATTCCTTCACCATCAGATACCAGGTGGGGGTAATCAGCAGGGAGATGGCGAAGACAATGATCCGCAGAAGCCGGAGATAGGTGCCGACCAGCGGCGGGAAGTAGAATTCGTTGGCCTCCTGGGTGAAGTCGAAGAAGGTTGTGGGGAGAATCATGACAGAGGGGGAGTTGTCCACCATCAGGATGATGTTGCCCTCCAGGACGCTGGCGGCGGCGCTGTCCGGGCGCTCGGTGTAGCGCACTTTGGGGAAGGGGTTGTACCATTGGCGGGGGCGGATGGCCTCGGCCACGCTCTCCTGGGCCATGGAGAGGGAGTGAACGTCTATGGAGGAGAGTTTGCTTCGGATTTCCTCCAGCAGGCGGGCGTCGACTTTGTCATTGAGGTAACAGAGGACGGCGTCGGTGCGGGAGCGTCCGCCGAGTTTCCGGCCCTCCATGGTGAGATGGGGGTCGCGGATGCGGCGGCGAAGCAGGGCCATGTTGGGTACAACCGCCTCCACGAAGCCGTCGTGGGAGCCGCGAAGGACTTTGCCGTCGGGGGGTTCGGCTACGCTGCGGCTGGGATAGTCTTTGGCGTCGATCTGGGCGGCGCCCCGCAGGCCGTCCACCAGGAGGAGGGTTTTCCCCAGGAGGACGTTGGTGACGATTTCGTCCGCGTCGAAGCTGACGTCTGTTTCGGAAAAGGTGATAAAGCGGTTGGCGAAGTCCTGCATTTCGGTGAGGTTTTCCAGGCAGTTGTTGGGTTGGGAGAGCCAGAAAGCGCCCATTCGTTCGAGGATTTCGTCGCGGCCGTAGCCGTCAATGACCCAGATACGGGCTTTGTGTCCGCCGATGAGGAAATCCCGGCTGACCATGTCAATGCTGCGGCCCACGCCCAAGACGCTGTCAAACAGGCGGACGTTGTCCTGAAAATTATCTGATAAATTACCCATGCGCTACCTCCAGCAAATGGCGCTAGTATCCCCAAAAGAAAGCCCCCTATACCTGCGGCGGCGTCGAAAATTCCACTCCATTACGCCGCCGCGATGCGGCGGCATCCATTCCGTTGCATTTCCTCCGCCGCCAATCAAGAGGGGACTGCGGTCCCCCCTTGAGCATTCCCCCTGGAGACGAGGGACGAGAGACGAAGGACGAAAGACGAGGGATATCCTGCGGGAGACGAAGGACGAAAGACGAGGGAACAGGAGAAGACGAGGCTTCATCAACCTCCCTAAAAATGCGTGAGACAGCTGCACGACGCCCTCATCCCCCGCCGCAAAGCAGTACAAAT
>JAAWLO010000110.1 GCA_022797935.1 Oscillibacter sp.
GGGAGCCTCGGCCATCTCGCCCACGATCCAGGTGCCGTTGGGCATGAACAGGGCCTTGTTGTCCAGGACCAGCTGCTGGTTCTGGGTGAAGTCCTGGTCATTGGCCTGGGCGGGGGTGACGGGGTTCGTGTAGCTGGCCAGCTTGGCAATGATCTCGAAGCACTGCTGCGCCTCGGGGGTGTCCCAGATGCCCTCGGCGTAAGTGGTGGCCTGGTTGAAGAAGTCAGGGCCGCCCACGGAGTACATCAGGGCATACAGGAAGGCGTCAAAGTAGCCGGTGGTGGGATAGGTGAAGAGGGAGATGCCCTCTGCCTTGGCGGTTTCGCCCAGGGCCCACATCTCGTCCCAGGTGGTGGGAACGCTCCAGCCCTTCTCCGCGAAGAGGCCCGCGTTGTAGAACAGGCCGCAGGGGGAGTAGAACATGGGAGCCAGATAGGTCACGCCGTCGCCATAGGGGTTGGTGACCGAGGTGTCGGTAAAGCCGCCCACGATCTTGTCGGAGACCTGGACGCTCTCGCCGGGGATGGTCATGGACAGCACGTCGGTGAGCTCGGCGATGTTGCGGTCCTTGATGAACTGTTCCGTAAGGCCCTTCTCCCGGCCGGTGGCCAGATGAATGACGTCAGGGAAGTCGCCGCCCTGCATGGAGGGGCCGATCACATCTTCCAGGTTTTTGTCGCAGATGAGGTTGACCTTCACGCCGGTGGCTTCGGTGAAGGCGTCGCAGACCTCCTGCCACATGCCGGGATAGGCTTCCTCATAACCGGAGGCCAGGGCGGCCACGGTGATGGTGACTTCCCCGGCGGGAGGGGTGGTCTCGCCGCTGTCGCCGGAATCAGCGGGAGGGGGCGTGGTGGAGCCGCTGTCCCCGCCGCCGCAGGCAGCCAGAGACAGAGCCAGCGCCAGGGTCAGCAAGAGCGCAAGAAACTTCTTCATAGGGGTACCTCCTTAAAAATTTGGGAGAAACGGATGCACGGGAAGCCAAGGGCTTCTGTAAGAAGAAGTATAGCCGCAACAGGGCTGGAAAAGCAATCCAGATCTTGCGGAAGTTTTTAGATATCTTGCTCTCTTTGGGGTTTCGCGGTTTTTCCGGGGGATTTTTTTCTGTTTTTTGGGCATAATGGATAATTTTTGCCGGGGACCTGGGGAATATTTCCGCGACAGATGCCCAAAAGAACCGGGGCGAGAGAGAAATTTTTTTGAGAAGTTGCACAAGAGCGGGAAAGATGCTATGATGGTTTCCAAAGCGGTACCCACAAAATTTTCGGAAAATTGCGCAGAAGGGAGGCTGTGCCGTGAGCAATCAGCAATATACCCTGCCCCGGGAGGGGACATCCTCCAGCGGACCGCATCTGCTCTACATCTCCCGGGCCCAGTACCGCCAGGATTGGAACTCCAGCCTCCACACCCACAGCTGCGCGGAACTGTTTTTCATCACCGGCGGTCATGGCCGCTTCCGTACCCGCCGGGAGGATTTTTCCGTGGCCATCCATGACATTGTGATTGTCAACGCCGCCGTACCCCACACGGAGGTCAGCCAGATGGACAGTCCGCTGGAGTACATTGTCCTGGGAGTGGAGCGGCTGGGTACCCTGGCCGGGGCGGAGGGCTATACCCTGGTGCATCTTCTGGAGGGCTGGGAGGAGCTGATGGGCTGCCTGCGGCTGATGTTCCAGGAGGCCGCCCGGACCCTGCCGGGCTACGGCGAGGTGTGCCGGAACCTGCTGGAGGTGGTGCTCATCCGCCTGGGACGGCAGCGGGACGCCGCCCTCTCCGGCGAGGCCCCGGGGCCCCATGCCAGCCGGGAATGCGAGCTGGTCCGGCGGTATATTGACAACCACTTCAAGGAGAACCTCCATCTAAACCAGCTGGCGGAGATGGCCCATCTGAACAAGTACTATCTGGCCCACGCCTTCCGCCGGGAGTTCGGCGTGTCCCCCATCAACTACCTCATCTCCCGGCGCATTGAGGAAAGCCGCCTGCTTCTCCGGGAGACGGACCATACCCTCTCTTTGATTGCGCAGATTCTGGGCTTCTCCTCCCTGAGCTACTTTTCTCAGTGTTTCCGCCGGGTGGAGGGGATCAGCCCCCTGGAGTACCGGCGGCGGAACCGGACTTGAACCAAACGCCCGGACTGCCTTTCGACGGTCCGGGCATTTGGATGAACCTGGGGGGATTACAGGGGCTCTTTTTCCTGGGCGGCGGCAGGCGCTTCCGTCTGCCTGCGGAAGATGAGAAAGGCCAGGACGGCCGTCAGGGTTTCCGCTGCGGGGAAGGCGTACCACACTCCGTCGGGACCCCAGGCCCGGCTGAAGAGGTAGGCCAGAGGGATGGTGCAGAGGACGTAGCGCAGGAGGGAGATCAGCAGGGAAGGGCCGCCTTTTCCCAGGCCCTCCAGAGCGCCGCAGGAGATGACCGGCACAGCGGAGACCAGGAAGCCCAGGCTGATGACCCGCAGCGCCGCCGCTCCCAGGGCAATGGTCTCCGGATTCTCGGTGAAGAGGCCCGCCAGCGCCGCCGGAACGGCTTGGCACAGCAGGGTGCCCAGGGCCATGATGGCCGCCGTCAGGGCCAGGGCAGAGCGGTAGATTTCCCGGACCCGGCGGAGCTCCCCCGCGCCGTAGTTGTAGCCGATCAGGGGGCGCATGCCCTGAACCAGACCGTTGGTGGGGAGATAGAGGAAGGTCTGGAGCTTGTAGTAGATACCCAGCACCAGAACACGGCTCTGGGAATAGAGGGCGAGAATGCTGTTGAGGGAGGAGATCAGCAGAGAGGGCAGGGCCAGATTCAGAGTGGAGGGAATGCCCACGGCGTAGAGCCGGAGGGCCAGGTCCCGCTGGAAGCGGAAGCCCCGGAAGCGAAGGCGGATACGGAGCGCCCCCAGACGGTAGAGAACCGCGTAGGAGAGAAAGTTCACCGTCTGGCCAATGCCGGTGGCCAGGGCGGCGCCCTGCATTCCCAGGGCGGGAATGGGCCCCCAGCCGAAGATGAGCAGCGGGTCCAGCAGGATGTTGGTCAGGCAGCCCGCCAGCATACAGCACATGCTCTCCCGCATTTTCCCCTCGGCCTGGAAGATTTTTTCGATGGCCATAGCCAGAGCGATGACGGTGGAGAAGAGAAAGGCGGTTCGGGAATAGGAGACCCCGGCGGCTATGACGGCTTCCTCCTCCGTGAACATCCGCAGGAAAGAGGGGATGAAGGCAATGCTGGCGGCCATGAGCAGCAGGCCGTTGAGGGCGTTGAGCAGCAGGCCCTCCACCGCCGCTGTGTTGGCTTTCTCCTGCTCCTGGGCCCCCAGGTGATAGGAGATGACGGCGTTGATGCCGATGGAAAAGCCTATGGTGACGGCGTTGATGAGGTTCTGGATGGGGAACACCAGAGACAGGGCGGTCATGGCGTCCTCACTGATTTTGGCCACGAAGAAGCTGTCCACAATGTTGTACAGGGAGTTCACCAGCATGGAGAACATCATGGGCAGGGACATGGACAGCAGCAGGGGCAGGACCGGGCGGTCCTTCATGTAGGTCTGATCCATTGCGTACCTCCGAATTTTGCAGGCGGGTAAAAAAGAAAACCACACAATCACTCCGAGACAGACGGAGCCATTGTGTGGTGAAAAGCGGGAACCCGCCAAAAATCCACAGCCGCCCACCCAAGGGACGGTTTTCCATTAGTATAAAGGAGGCCGGGACGTTTGTCAAGAAAAAGAGAGAAGAAGCCGGACGATTTGCCGCGCTGCCTTGCCGGAAGCGGATAGGTTTGATAAAATGAAATCTATCATCTTGCTGCTGTGAAAGAAAACAGGAGTGGGTTTGCGCGGCAGGACAACCGAACATAGGAGGGAAAGCATCATGGAAAATGCCTACGAAACGGAACGCTTTTTCGCGGAATACGCGAAGATGCCCCGCAGCAGGAAGGGACTGGAGGCCGCCGGGGAATGGCGCCAGCTGAAGCCCCTGTTTCCGCCGCTCTCGGGAAAACGGGTTCTCGACCTGGGATGCGGCTATGGCTGGCATTGCCGGTTTGCGGCGGAACAGGGGGCGGCGGAGGTGCTGGGAATCGACCTGAGCCAGAGGATGATTGCAGAGGCCCGGAGCCGCGGCGGGGAGGGACCGGTGGAATACCGGGTCTGCGGAATAGAGGCGTATGAGTACCCGGAATGCACATGGGACTGTGTGGTTTCCAATTTGGCCCTGCACTATCTGGAGGACCTTGGGGGAGTTTTTCAAAATGTATACAGAACGCTGAAGCCGGGGGGAATCTTCCTCTTCAATATAGAACATCCGGTTTTTACCGCCGGGGTGGGACAGGATTGGGTTTATACCAGGGAGGGAACGCCGCAATACTGGCCGGTTGACCGCTATTTCCTCCCGGGGGAGCGGCGCACGCGGTTCCTGGGGTGCGAGGTTGTAAAACAGCACCACACGCTGACACAAATCCTGATGGGCCTGCTGAACTGCGGATTCGTCCTGGAGGCGGTGGTGGAGGCGGAACCGCCGGAGGAGATGATGGACCTTCCGGGTATGCGGGACGAACTGCGCCGCCCCATGATGCTGCTGGTCAGGGCTGCGGCAAACAAGGAACCGCCTGGGCAATGAAAGAAAAAATAGGGGCAAATACGCGCAAAATGCCCTTCCGCCCCTTGACAAAGGCGGAAAGGCATGGTAAAATAAAGCACTTATTGGTGACGGGGAAAACCGCCACCTATTTTTCCCTATGGGAAGTATAGCACATTCCCCAGCAGATTGCAAGAGCCAAACAACGGGTTTTTAACAACGGGCCCCGGCGTATCAAATCGGTTTCCGGGGCCCCGGTACAATTTGCCTCTCCTGCCGCCGTGGGCGGGGGCGGAAGAAAGGTGCATGTGAAGATGGCGAAAGTCAAGTATTACGGTAAAACCCCTCGAATGAACTTTGCCCGGTACGAAGAAGTCGTTCCAATGCCGAACCTGCTGGAAATCCAGAAAACCTCCTATCAGGATTTCCTGGACACCGGCCTGCGGGAGGTCTTCGCCGACGTGGGCGCGATTTCCGACTACCAGGGCAACCTGGAGCTGACCTTCATTGATTACAAGATGGATGAGCCTCCCAAATATGATGTGGAGGAGTGCAAGGCCCGGGACGCCACCTATGCCGCCCCCCTGAAGGTGAAGGTCCGCCTGCGCCGGAAGGACCCGGAAGAGATCAAGGAGCAGGAGATTTTCATGGGGGATTTCCCCCTGATGACCCACTCCGGCACCTTCGTCATCAACGGCGCGGAGCGGGTGGTGGTCTCCCAGATTGTCCGTTCCCCCGGCGTGTACTACGGCCACGAGGTGGACATCAAGACGGACCTGCCCATCCTCACCGCCCAGGTCATCCCCCAGCGGGGCGCGTGGCTGGAGTATGAGACCGACGCCAACGAGCTCTTCTGGGTCCGCATTGACAAGAACCGGAAGCTTCCCGTCACCTGCCTGCTGCGGGCTATCGGCCTGAAGACGGACCAGGAGATTCTGGAGCGCTTCGGCGACGACCCCCGCATGACCGCCACCCTGGAGAAGGACCCCTGCAAGAACTACGAGGACGCTATGCTGGAGATCTACCGCCGTCTCCGTCCCGGCGAGCCCCCCACGGTAGAGGCCTCCGAGACCCTGGTGAACGGCCTGTTCTTCGACCCCCGGCGGTACGACCTCTCCGTGGTGGGCCGCTACAAGTTCAACAAAAAGCTCTCCCTGTGGCAGCGGGTCACCGGCTACAAGCTGGCCTGCGCCGTGGCGGACCCCGCTACCGGCGAGGTGCTGTTCGAGGCGGGCCACGTGCTGACCAAAGCCGAGGCCCAGGAGCTGGACGCCGTGGGCGTCAGCGACGTCACCATTGACGCGGACGGCGCGCCCCTGCGGGTCATTTCCAACGGCATGTGCGACATGAGCCGCTATGTGGACTTCGACCCCCTGGAGAAGTGCAAGATCAAGGAGCGGGTCCGCTTCGGCGTCCTCCAGGAGCTGCTGAACCAGTACAGCGGCGAGGAGCTTATTGACCAGATTATTCTCCACAAGGACCAGCTGGTTCCCAAACACGTCATTGTGGACGATATCCTCACGTCCATCAACTATATGAACGGTCTGGCCCGGGGCGTCTCCGTGAAGGACGATATCGACCACCTGGGCAACCGCCGCCTCCGCTGCGTGGGCGAGCTGCTCCAGAACCAGTTCCGCATTGGCTTCTCCCGCATGGAGCGGGTGATCCGGGAGCGCATGACCATCCAGGATATGGATATTGTCACGCCCCAGAGCCTCATCAACATCCGTCCCGTCACCGCCGCCATCAAGGAGTTTTTCGGCTCCAGTCCCCTGAGCCAGTTCATGGACCAGACGAACCCCCTGGCGGAGCTGACCCACAAGCGCCGCCTCTCCGCCCTGGGCCCCGGCGGCCTCTCCCGGGAGCGGGCCAACATGGAGGTCCGGGACGTTCACTACAGCCACTATGGGCGTATGTGCCCCATTGAGACGCCGGAAGGTCCCAATATCGGCCTGATCTCCTACCTGGCGACCTATGCCCGGATCAACGAGTACGGCTTTATTGAGTCCCCCTACCGGGCCGTGGACAAGGCCACCGGCAAGGTGGCCAGCGAAATCACCTATATGACCGCCGACGAGGAGGACAACTTCATTGTCGGCCAGGCCGCCGAGCCCGTGGATGAGAACGGCTGCCTGATCAACACCCGTATCACCGGACGGCACCGGGACGAGATCGTGGACGTGGACCGGGAGATGGTGGACTATATCGACGTCTCTCCCCGGATGATGGTCTCCATCGCAACCGCCATGATCCCCTTCCTCCCCAACGACGATGCCAACCGGGCCCTCATGGGCGCCAACATGCAGCGCCAGGCCGTGCCTCTGCTCCAGCCCCACGCCCCCATTGTGGGCACCGGCATGGAACACAAGATCTGCGTGGACTCCGAAATCGTGGTCCTGGCGGAGGGCGACGGTGTGGTTACCTCTGTGGACGCCCGCCACATCACCGTCAAGTATGACAGCGGCGAAACCAAGGATTACAAGCTCATTAAATTCCTCCGCTCCAACCACACCACCTGCATCAACCAGCGGCCCATTGTGGAAGTGGGTGAGCGGGTCCACGGCCGGAGCATAGGCCCTGACGGCCAGATGGTGGACCCCACCGTGCTGGCGGACGGCCCCGCCACGGAACAGGGCGAAATCGCTCTGGGCCAGAACATCCTGGTAGGCTTCATGACCTGGGAGGGCTACAACTACGAGGACGCCGTCCTTCTGAACGAACGGCTGGTCCGGGAGGATCTCTACACCTCCATTCACATCGAAGAGTTTGAGATCGACGCCCGGGACACCAAGCTGGGTCCCGAGGAGATCACCCGGGACATCCCCAACGTGGGCGAAGACGCCATGAAGGACCTGGACGAGAACGGCATCATCCGCGTGGGCGCGGAGGTCAAGGCCGGCGACATTCTCGTGGGCAAGGTCACCCCCAAGGGCGAGACGGACCTCACCGCCGAGGAGCGCCTCCTCCGGGCCATTTTCGGCGAGAAGGCCCGGGAAGTCCGGGACACC
>JAAWLO010000111.1 GCA_022797935.1 Oscillibacter sp.
GCGCAGCGCCGCCTGTGGCGGATGCAGCAAGCCGCTTTCGAGGATGCGGCACGATTGGCGGCCCCAGCAGGGGCCGGGAATCGTCCCGCCGCGACGGTGCTGCAATGAACCAGCCAGCATCCTGGCTGCCATTCCCACGCCCGTCAGGGCAAGTACAAATCTCACCCCTCGGGGGAAAAAGGCAACATCCTCCTATCGGAGAAAAAACATCCCCCCTCGGAGAGGGAACCCTTTTTGAAACAAAGCAACCGATTACCTCTTACATCTTCTACGGATAATCCCACAAAATGAAGGGGAAAATTTATCTAAATCTCCTCTACCCAGTGGGAAGAGACTCTTGTATAATGAAACATGCAAGGAAGAATCCACAAGAGAACCGGATTCCCAAGGGGGAATCCACAGGAGGAAAAGTATGCTTAGAAAAACGAAAATTATCTGTACGCTGGGCCCCGCCGTGGACAGCGAGGAAATGATCCAAGCCCTGATTCAGGGCGGTATGAACGCGGCTCGGTTCAATTTTTCCCACGGCAGCCATCCAGAACAGCTGGACCGGCTGAACCTGCTGAAGTCCGTCCGGGACCGGATGGGCCGCCCCGTGGCAACCATTCTCGATACCAAGGGTCCCGAAATCCGTATTCGGAGCTTTGAGGAACCCTCTGTCGAATTGACGGCCGGCGACTCCTTTATTCTGACCGCCGAGGACGTTCCCGGCACGAAAGAGCGGGTCTCCGTCACCTATGCCAAGCTTCCCGAAGAGGTCTCCGCCGGCCAGGAAATTCTGATCGACGACGGCCTGGTCGCAATCCGGGTAGAGGAAATCAAAGGGCCGGAAATCCTCTGCACAGTGGAAAATGGCGGCACCCTTTCCGCCAACAAGTCTATCAACATCCCCGGCGCCCATATCCAGCTCCCTGCCCTGACAGAAAAGGATGTGGCGGATATCCGCTTTGGCGTGGAGAACGATTTCGACTTCATTGCCGCTTCCTTTGTCCGCCGGGCGGCGGATGTAGAGGCCGTCCGGCAGGTCCTCCGGGAGTTCGGCGGGGACAATGTGAAGATTATCGCCAAAATCGAAAACCAGGAAGGCATTGACAATATTGACGAAATCCTTGACGCCGCTGACGGCGTCATGGTGGCCCGGGGCGACCTGGGTGTTGAAATCCCTGCCGCCAAGGTCCCCTTCCTCCAGAAACAGATGATCCGCAAGGGCCTTCAGGCCGGCAAACCCATTATCACCGCCACGCAGATGCTGGACTCCATGATGCGCAACCCCCGTCCCACACGGGCCGAGGTCTCCGACGTGGCCAACGCGGTTTACGACGGCACCAGCTGCGTCATGCTCTCCGGTGAAACCGCCGGGGGCAAGTATCCCCTGGAGGCGCTGGCCGCCATGCTCTCCATTGTCAACGAGGCGGAGGCTTCCATTGACTACTGGCGCAAGTTTATGAAGCAGCAGGTAGCCACTGGCGCCAACATCAACGACGCCATTTCTCATACCTGCTGCCTCACCGCCCGGGATTTGAATGCGACAGCCATCCTGGCCGCCACCAGTTCCGGCAAAACTGCCCGGATGATCTGCCGGTTCCGGCCCGCCTGCCCAGTGGCGGCACTGACCATGAACGAGAAGACCCGCCGTCAGCTGGCCATTTGCTGGGGCGTTATTCCCTATCTCACCGGCGAAGTGAACTCCACAGACCGCATCTTCTCCCTCTCTGCTGAAGTGGCTGCCAAAGAAGGTCTGGTACAGCCCGGAGATACGGTGGTCATCACTGCCGGAATTCCTTTGGGCAAAAGCGGTTCTACAAACCTCATCAAGGCCCAGGTCATCGAAGAAGAGTCTCCCGCCTGTTAAGCCGCTTTCAACGCATAAAAAACCTCCCGCGCCTCCGGAAGTCCGGACGGCGCGGGAGGTTTGTTCTTTTTTATAGTGCCGTTAATACTCCAGTTCCCCGGTATATACCTGTCTGGCGTCCCCGGTCAGGGTTGCTTCCTGGCCGGTGAAACGCACCAGAAGCTCTCCGCCCTTTGCCCGGACGGTGATGTCCCGGTCCTGGGTGCAAAGTCCGTTGGCAATGGCTGCCGCCGCTGCCGCGCAGGCCCCGGTGCCGCAGGCCAGCGTCTCCCCGCTGCCCCGCTCCCAGACCCGCATCTTGATGGTGCTGGGATTCACCACCCGGATGAACTCCACATTTACCCGCTCCGGGAAAATATCCGCATGCTCCAGAAGAGGGCCCAAGGTCTCCAGGTCCACCGCGTCCACCTGCCCGCAGAAGACTACACAATGGGGATTCCCCACGTCCACAAAGGTCACGCGTACCGTCTCCCCGTCAATCTGAAGGGGAACGTCACGGCCCTTCGGAAAACCCGGTACATCCAGGGACGCCCGGCCCATGTCCACAGCGGCGGAGGTGACCTTGCCGCCAGTGGTGTGGAGGGTGAGACGCCGGACGCCGCTCCCGGTTTCCACCGTCAGACTCTTCTGACGGACCAAGTCCCTGTCGTAGAGGTATTTTCCAAGACAGCGCAGGGCATTGCCTGCCATTTTGCCTTCACTGCCGTCGCTGTTGAACATGCGCATCTTCGCATCCGCAATTGCGGAGTGCTCCATCAAAATGATGCCGTCGGCCCCAATGCCGTAATGCCGGTCACAGAAGCTGACGCAGAGGGATTCGGGACAGGTGATCCGCCCATCGAAGTTCTCCAGGAAGATATAGTCATTGCCGCAGGTCTGCATCTTGGTGAAGCGCAGCGTCTCCCGGTGCTCCCGGAGGCGGCAGATGTCCACCAATTCCGTATTCCCCTGGTTATAACGGGACTGGAGGATGTCCGCCAGGGCCCCGGCGGTGTCCAAAGACGTGAGACAGGGAATCCCCAGTTGGACACAGCGGTGATTCAGGCGGATGAAATCCTGGATGTAGGCCGGTTCTGCAGAGCCGGTGAGGATGACATAATCAATCGCCCCGGCCTCCAGCAGCTGGAAGACCCGGTTATCCTGCCCCAGTTTGCCGGTAACCGCCACCTGGACTCCCAGCTGCTCAATGGCCCGGGCGGTTCCGTCGGTCCCGTAGAGACGGAAACCCAGCTCGTCCAGCTTCCGGGCAATGTCTATGATCTCCAGCTGATCCCGGCGGTTGACGGAGATGAGCACGCCCTTCTTCTCTTCGCTCTCTACCTTGTATCCAGCGGAAATCAACCCCTTGAACAGGGCTTCCTGCAGGTTCTTCCCCAGGCCCAATACCTCGCCGGTAGACTTCATCTCCGGAGACAGAGCTGCGTTGGCATCGGTGAGCTTCTCGAAGGAGAAGACCGGAACCTTGACCGCCACATAAGGCGGCTGTTTATAAAGTCCCGTGCCATAGCCCAGGGAGGCCAGAGGCTGGCCCACCATAACCCGGGAAGCCAGGTCCACCATGGGAACCCCTGTGACCTTGGAGAGATAGGGCACGGTCCGGCTGGCCCGTGGATTCACTTCAATGACATACAGCTCGCCCTGGTAAATGAGGTATTGGATATTCACCAGCCCTTTGGTGCCCAGGGCCAGGGCCAGCTTCTCGGAACACTCCAGAATGGTCTCGCGCATCTGGTCGCCAATGGAGAAGGGAGGATAGACCGCAATCGAGTCCCCGGAGTGAACGCCGGTGCGCTCAATGTGCTGCATGATGCCGGGAATCAGCACATCCCGGCCATCGGAGATCACGTCCACCTCCAACTCACGGCCCTGGAGGTACTGGTCCACCAGGACAGGATTTTCCACCCCGCCGGAGAGAATGACGCCCATATAGCGGCGGATATCTTCCTCGTTGTGAGCAATGACCATATTCTGTCCGCCAATCACGTAGGAAGGCCGAAGAAGAACCGGATATCCCAGTTCGTCCGCCGCCGCCAGCGCCTCTTCCAGACCCAGGACTCCCCGCCCCTGGGGACGCTTGATATGGAAGCGCTCCAGCAGTTCGTCAAAGCGCTCCCGGTCCTCTGCCATGTCAATGGAGGCGGCGGAGGTGCCCAGAATGGGGATGCCTTGTCCGTCCAGAAACTTGGTCAGGCGAATGGCGGTCTGACCGCCGAAGGCTACCACCACGCCCACAGGCCTTTCTGCGGCAATTATGTGCATCACGTCCTCGGGGCACAGGGGCTCGAAGTAGAGGCGGTTGGCGGTGTCGTAGTCCGTGGAGACGGTTTCCGGGTTATTGTTGACAATAACCACGTCGTAGCCCAGCTCCTTCAAGGTCCAGACGCAGTGAACAGAGGCGTAGTCAAACTCAATCCCCTGGCCAATGCGGATGGGTCCGGAGCCCAGGACCAGGATGACAGGCCGTCCGGACCGGGGGAAGGTGCGGGACTCACAGAACTGGTCAAAGCTGGAATAGAAATAGGGCGTCTCCGCGTCAAATTCCGCGCCGCAGGTATCCACCATCTTGTAAACGGCGGTCTTGGCGTCCCCTGGGAGACGGTCCGCCCCGGAGAGGCGGAGGAGAGTCTCGTCCGGATAGCCCATGCGTTTGCCGGTTTCATAGTGTTCTGCCGTCAGGCCGTCCTTTTCCAGGGCTTTTTCGAAGTCCGCCATACCCTGGAGCTTCCAGAGGAACCAGCGGTCAATCTTTGTGAGGGAAAAAATCTCGTCAACCGAAATCCCGGCCTTCAGCGCCTCGAAGACTGTGAAAAGACGCCGGTCATCCACCTGCCGGAGGCGTTCCAGCAGAGGCTTGCCGCCGGGATTTTCCCAGTTCAGGCTGTCAAGGCCGGTCTCCGCGCCCCGGACGGCCTTCATCAGGGCCATTTCAAAGCATGGGGCAATGGACATGACTTCGCCGGTCGCCTTCATCTGGGTGCCCAGAGTCCGGGAGGCATCCACAAACTTGTCGAAGGGCCACTTCGGCATCTTGACGACGATGTAGTCCAGCGCGGGCTCAAAGCAGGCACAGGTTTTGCCGGTAATATCGTTTTTGATTTCGTCTAGGGTATAGCCCAAGGCGATTTTGGCGGTGATCTTGGCAATGGGATAACCGGTGGCCTTGGAGGCCAGGGCCGAGGAGCGGGAGACCCGGGGATTCACCTCAATAACGGCATATTCGAAGCTGTCCGGATGCAGGGCCAGCTGAACGTTGCAGCCTCCCAGGATGCCCAGATGACGGATGATATCCAGGGAGGCGGAGCGAAGCATCTGGAACTCCCGGTCCGCCAGGGTCTGGGTCGGGGCCACCACAATGGAGTCTCCGGTGTGAACGCCCACAGGGTCCAGATTTTCCATGGAGCACACCGCAACCGCATTGTCCGCACGGTCCCGCAGGGTCTCAAACTCGATTTCTTTCCAGCCAAAGATCGCGCGCTCAATGAGCACCTGGGTGATGGGGGAAGCGTCCAGACCCGTCTGCGCAATGGTGCGGAGCTCTGCAGCATCCTTTGCCGCACCGCCTCCGGCGCCTCCCAGGGTGAACGCGGGGCGAACAATCACAGGATAACCAATCCGGGCTGCCGCCTCCAGGGCCTCCTCCACGGTTTCTGCAATGCCGGAGGCAATGACCGGCTGCCCGATTTCCGCCATAGCTTCTTTGAAGCGTTCCCGGTCCTCGGCCCGGGAGATGGCGGCGGCGTCCGTGCCCAGAAGACGGACATTTTGCTCCTTCAGAAACCCCTGCCGGTCCAGTTCCATGGCCAGGGTCAGACCGGTTTGGCCCCCCAGTCCTGCCAGAAGCGAGTCGGGGCGCTCCTTGCGGATGATGCGTTTGATGGTCTCCGCCGTCAGCGGTTCCAGGTAAATTTCGTCCGCCATAGCTTGATCCGTCATGATCGTAGCGGGGTTGGAATTGCAGAGAACGACGTTGACCCCGGCTTCCTTCAGCACCCGGCAGGCCTGCGCCCCGGCGTAGTCGAATTCGGCGGCCTGGCCAATGACAATGGGCCCGGAGCCAATAACCAAAACCTTTTGAATACTGGTGTCTAAGGGCATTACCATTCTCCTCCCTTCATCAGGGCCACAAAGCGGTCAAACAGGAACGCGGTATCCTGGGGACCGCATCGGGCCTCGGGATGGAATTGGACCGTGAAGGCCCGGAGACCGGGATAATCAATTCCCTCACAGGTGCCATCGTTGGTGTTGACGAAGGAAATCCGGCCAGCTTTCAGAGAATCTCCATCCACCGCGTAGCCGTGGTTCTGACTGGTGATAAAGGTACGAATACCGTTCAAATCCCGGACGGGCTGATTCACGCCCCGGTGGCCGTACTTCAGCTTGTAGGTCCTTCCTCCTGCCGCCAGGGCGGTGAGCTGGTGGCCCAGACAGATCCCGAAAAGGGGAATTTTCCCCAGAATTTTTTGAATCTGTTCAATCTGATAGACGTTTTCCGCCGGGTCACTAGGGCCGTTGGAGAGCAGAACCCCGTCTGCCCCGGCTCCCAGGATGGTCTCTGCCGGGGCATTTGCCGGAAAGGCGGTAACGGCGCAGCCTCGTTGGCAGAGCTCCTGAATGATGTTGTTTTTCGCGCCGCAGTCCAGCAGGGCAACTCGAAAGCGAGTTTCGCCTTGAGCGCCGTATACGAAAGGGGCCTTCCGGGTGACGGCATCCACCGCGCCGGTGACGGCGTAGTTTCGAAGCGGGGCCAGGTCCTCTGGGACTTGGCTGCAGATACAGGCGTTCAGCACACCGTGTTCCCGGATGATGCGGGTGAGCTGGCGGGTGTCCACACCCCAGAGGCCGGGAATATTCCGCTCTTTCAGGAAGCCGTCCAAGGTTCCGCCGCAGCGGAAATTGGAGGGGTGCTGGCAGGGCTCCCTGACCACGTAGCCCCGGATGTGACAGTTTCCCTCGAAATCCGCAGGGATGACGCCGTAATTTCCAATAAGGGGATAGGTTTGCAGGACGATTTGTCCGGCGTAGCTGGGGTCTGTCAGGGTTTCCAGGTAGCCGCACATGCCAGTGGTAAAGACCAGTTCGCCAATGGCGGAGGCGAGGCTGCCAAAGCGATAGCCTTCGAAGATCTGGCCGCTGGCCAGAACCAGATAACCTTTTTCCATGGGTTCCTCCCTGGTTTTTTTGGATGATTTCCTTTTTATTATGATAGTTTTTGACGCCAGCGTCAATGCTGGATTGCCCTGGCGGGCGGCGAAGTTTTTTCAAAATAGGTAGTACTTTTTGTGAAAATCGCCCTGGGAGGGAGGGGGTTCTCGCTTCCGCGAGGGGGGATTGGGTTATTCCCCGCAGGGGAACGGTGGTCTTTTTCTCCGAATAGGGGGATTTTGCTTTTTCCCCGAAGGGGGAAGCCTATACCTGCCCTGACGGGCGGGGGAATGGCAGCCAGGATGCTGGCTGGATCCATGCAGCACCGTCGCGGCGGGAGGATTCCCGGCCCCTGCCGGGGCCGCCAATC
>JAAWLO010000112.1 GCA_022797935.1 Oscillibacter sp.
GAGCGCGATGAAAAAAATAAAAATAGGCGATATTGTGGCACAGATATTGCTGATTGCTTTTGCAGCCGTACAGCTTTTCCCTTTGTACTGGACCGCGCCCACCGCCAGCGCCGCGGCCACGGCGGCGGCAAGCAGGGCCGTGCGGAACACGGGACGGCGGCGTTTGCCGTTTCCGGCTCCTGCGGCGGCGGCCTTTGCCAGGGCTTTCTTCTGTTCCTCTGTAAAACGCAATGCGCTCATCTCCTTTTTGTATTCAAACAGATCGCTCATAATCCGTACCTCCTAAAATGTCCCGGAGCCTTGCCCGGCCCCGGGCCAGGCGGGTGTGGACGGTGGCGGCGGGAACGCCGAGAATCTTCCCGATTTCCGCCGCTTGATAGCCCTCGTAGTAAAAGAGGTAAATCACGGTCCGGTAGTTGGCGGGCAGCTGGTTCACCGCCGCCAGAACGCCGCCCTCCTCCGCCGCCGGGGCAGGGACCTCCAGCACGGTTTCCAGGCCGCAGGTCCGCTTCCGCCAGGGGCTCTTGAGGAGATCCTTGCAGGCGTTGGCCGCCATGCGGAGGACATAGGCCCGCTCGTGTTCGGCGCTCTCGAACTGCCGGGGCTCCGTGAGGAGCTTGACGAAGACCGTCTGGCAGATATCCTGCGCGTCATGGGTATTTTCAGATAGGTGTAGCTGAGACGGAGAATGGCGTCGGCATAGGCCGCCGCGAGCCGTTCCGCCTGTTGGTTCGTGTCCATGCAATCAACTCCTTTGGAGCGCTCTCGTTATGGATACGATTGAGCGGAGGAAAAACTTTCAGTCCGGGAAAAATTTTTCAGACAAGGCCGGACCGGCGGAAAACAGAAAACGAGAGAACCCCCGGGGGAGTTCTCTCGCGGTTTGCGTTCGTTTTCCTGCAGACAGGGGCCTTACACGCGGTAGGTCAGATAGATATGGACGAAGCCGCCCGCGTTCTGGGTCTGCATCTGCTCCACCTGAAAGGCGGGGTAAGTCTGCTGCATCTGCCGGTAAAAGCCGTCCAGCTCCTGCCGGAAGTGCATGGGCAGGGCCCGGATCTGGTGCAGGTATTTTCCGGGAGGCAGTCCCTTGGGAATCGCCTGCGTCTCCGGCATCCCGGTTCCCCTCCTTCCGGTCAGCGCTCCAGGTAGGGCAGGGTCATGATGAATTGGGCCGGTGCGCCGGGGACATGACGGCTGCCCTCGAACTGGTAGTCGTAAACGGCCAGCACGGCATTGTAGGGCTGGTCGAAGCCCTTGGAATAAATATCCGCCAGGGCCCGGGACAGCTCCTCCCCCAGGGGGTTTGCCACCACGGCGGGGTCCTGGGAGGGTTCGCCGCTGAACTCGTAGTCGAACACCTCCGGCTCAAAGGGCCAGAGGTCCCCCTCGAAAAAGTCCTGGGTGAAGGAGGGAACCTTCTCGCCGTTTTCGTTCCGCTTGAAGCGGTTCTCGGCGTAAAAGGCCAGGGCCTCCCGGCTCTCAAAGTTTCCCAGCCAGATGGAGACAACGCCTAGTTCTTCCATAACAGGTCCCTCCTTTTACTCCAGCACAATGAGGGCAATCAGCTCCAGGGGTTCGCCGGAGGTGTTTTCGATGCTGTGGCTCTTTCCGCCGCCGGTGGCGCAGACGTCGCCGGTGTGAACGGGAATCTCCTGGCCGTCGTCGTTGAAGAGGCCCTCGCCCCGGATGATGTAGTAGAATTCCGTCTCGTGGGTGTGGTCGTGGTAGCCAATGGAGCAGCCGGGCTGGATGGTGACGTGGGAGAAGAGGCGGCCGTGGCCGTAAAGGGCCTCCTTCGGGGCCAGGTCCTTCATCTGGACCTCGCCTTTGCCCTCCCGGAGGCAGACGCTTTTCACGGGGCAGTGTTCAGAGCGGGTAATCATGTGCGGTACTCCTTTCAGTTTGGTTCGGTTCGTTCCATATAGCCTGCGGTAATGATGCCGGCGGGCAGGGCCACGATGGCGGTCCCCACGAAGGCGGAGGCCATGGTCACCAGCCGGCCCATAGGGGTGACGGGGGCAATGTCGCCGTAGCCAATGGTGGTGAGGCTGACGGTGGCCCAGTAGACGGCGTCAAAATAGGTGCCGAAGGTGTCCGGCTCCACGTTGAAAACCAGCAGGGCGGACAGCAGCACATAGCCCACGGCCATGGAGCACACCGCCAGCAGGGGCCGTCTCTGGGCGCGGATGACGCCGCCGATGAGCCGGGCGCTCTTGGAATAGCGGAAAATCTTGAAGGCCCGGAAGACCCGGAGGGTCCGGAAGAGGCGGAAGACCTTGGCCAGCCGGAGGTTGGGGGTCAGCACCATGAAAAAAGGGAGGATGGACAGCAGGTCGATGATGGCCATAGGGGTAACGGGGTAGAGCAGGAAGGAGACGGGCCCCCGGCCCAGCTTCAGGTCGGCGGTGGCCAGGCGGGGAAGGTAGTCGGCTATGAAGACCACCGCCGCAATCCCGTCAATCCAGCGGAACAGGGGCAGGGATTCCTTCATAGTCAGGGGAATCATGCTCACCAGGATGACGGCCATCATGCAGCTGTCGTAAACCATGCTGGCCCGGTCCTTCTCTCTGGCCAGCTCAATGATCTCAAACACGCGCCAACGCATGGCATTCCCCCTTTTCTGCTCCGCGTCCCTTTCCCCGGGGCTCTATCCGGCGGGACGGAATCTGCCCCGGACGGTCCTTGAAACAGGCCGTCAGGACTCCTGGCCGCCGTCCTCCGTCAGGATGCTGACCACAGACAGCAGCAAAAGCACGCTGACGGCCCAGAACAGGCCGAGGAGCCCAATGTTCACCGAATTTGAAATCGAAGCGATGTCATACCGGATACCCAGCCAATTGGCAAACAGCGAACGGACCAGAAAGACCTGGGCAATGAGCATGCTCACCGTATGGGCAATTAAATTCCGGCGGGCCCGTTTCGCCTGCTTCAGCAGCACACACCCGGAGACCAGCTCCAGAACGCTCACCGCACATACGCCTGTGATGAACAGGGGAATTACTTCCGCTTCAAAGGACATCTTCAACACCTCCCGTTACCGGAGGGAGAGTGCGCACCGCAAAAAGCCGCCGTCCCCTCCTCTTGCGCGGCGGCGGGGGAAATGCTATAATGAGGGCCATCCCCGGTCCCGCGCCGTCCTTGAGGCGATTATACCAAACCGGCGGCGGCTTGTCTATAGGGAATCCTGCCCCGGCCAGGGTAATGGAAGGAGTGAACCAGGTACCATAGACAGCCTCCAAAGGCTCCCTCTCCGAGGGAGTTGTCAGCCGCAGGCTGACTGAGGGAGTCCCCACGGGCTGCGCAGGGCTTCCGGGGGGGGCTCCGCAGGGCTCCGGAGGACTCCCTCTGTCACGGCTTCGCCGCGCCACCTCCCTCTAGGAGGGAGGCTTTTGTACCACGGCCGTTCACAATTTATTGGCTCATTCCATTACCCTGCTGCCCCGGCGCGTTCCCTCCCCGGAACCGGGAGGACGTTCCTCTCCGCAAAAAAGCGGCGGCGTCTGCCGCCGCCGGACCCGCAAAGGAGTACTTCCATGATGAAAAAATGCCTGCTGTTCTGGCTGTTCCTGCTGCTCCTGCTCTCCGGCTGCCGCCCGGCGGAACCGGAGGCCCCGCCGGAGGAAGAACCTGCCGCCCTGACGCTTCCCCGTCTGGCCGTGGAGATTCCCCGGGGGACCCAGTCCCCGGAGATTCTCGCCCAGGCCCTGCGGGAGCTGCCCCAGGCGCTGACCCAGGCCCTGGCGGTCCAGGGGGTGACGGCGGAGGCCGTGACGGTTTCCGTTGGCTCCTCCCCCGAGGCCACGGCCCAGGCTCTGCAGGAGGGGGGAATCGACCTGGCTTTCCTCCCGGCGGAGGACTTCGCCGCCCTGGAGAATCCGCCCCAACTGCTGCTGGCCTCCGGGCCGCTGTCCCCGGACCTGGAGCCGGACCCGGCCCTCTGGAACCAGCCGGATACGGCCGCCGGTACGGTCCCCGGCACGCCGGTGCTGCTCTGCGCCGCCCCCACGGATTACGGCAGGGCCCTGGCGGAACGGGAGGACCCGCTGGACTGGACGGACCTGGCCCAGGCCCGCTGGGCCCTTCCGGCGGGGCAGGAATCCCTGGCCAATCTCTTCCTCCCGGCGGACCGCAGCTGGGAGGAACTGCCCCAGGCGGTATTCTGCGCGGATGAAGCCGGTCTGTTTCAGTCCGCCGCCGCCGGAGACGCGGACCTCCTGCTGCTGTATCCCGGCAGCCGGGCGCAGTGGGCCGCGCCGGACAGCGCTTCCGTTCCCGGCTGGCAGGGCCTGGGCCGGACCGCCTCCCTCTATGAGGAGCTGCCGGTTCTGGCGGTGTCCGGGCGGCTGTACCAGCAGACGGTTTCCGTCCGGTCCGGCGGCGGCGTGCTGGAGGACCCCCGGTTTGCGTCCGCCCTGGCCGCCGCCCTTCCGGCGCTGGAGGGACAGGAGGCCATCTTCGGCTCCCACCCCTACGCCCCCGTGGAGGAGACTGCCCTGGACGCCCAGCGGCAGCTGTTCTCCCGGGCCTGATTCCGGTTTCCGCCGGTTACGGCCGCTTCAAGATGCCGCCGCCATAGGGGGCCATCTCCAGGCGGATGAAGAAGCCCTGGTCGTGGGAACAGACGGGGCAGAGCTTGGGGGCCTGAAGCCCCTCCAGGATGTGGCCGCAGTTGAGGCACATCCAGGCGCAGCTGGCGTCGGAGACGAAGAGCTTTCCCGCCTCCAGCAGATTGGCCAGCTGGCCGAAGCGGTTGCCGTGAGTTTCCTCGATTTTGGCAATCTGCTGGTAGGAGGCCGCCACTTCCGGAAACCCTTCCTCCCGGGCGGTGTTGGCAAAGCTGGCGTAGACGGGATCAAATTCCTCGTACTCGTTGTGCTGGGCCCGGCGGAGGAGCTGGACCACGTCGTTGGTGAGGTCCACGGGGTAGCCGCCGTCGATCCGGACGGTCTCCCCCGCCAGGGCCTTCATATGGTTGTAGAAGATTTCGGCGTGTTCTTTCTCCTGGTTGGCGGTGAAGGTGAACACGGCCTCCAGCACGTGGAGATGCTGTTTCCGGCAGAGTTCGGCGGCAAAGGTGTAGCGGTTCCGGGCCTGGCTTTCGCCGGCGAAGGAGCGCATGAGATTTTGCAGGGTTTCGCTTTCCTGGAAGCGGACAGACATAGGCGTTACCTCCTCGTTGATTCTGGAGGCAGTATGAGCCGAAGGGGGCTTTCTTATGCGCCGCGGCCCGTTTTTTCCCAGCGGGCGGCGGCAAAAAACCCGGACGGAGGCAGTCCTTCCGTCCGGGTTTTGGTTCTGAAAGGGTTCCGTTCAGGAGCCGCTTTTTTTCTTCCGCTGGAGGTCAAAGATAATCTGGAGAATCTTGTCCTCGTCCGCCTCGTTGAGCTCAATGAACTTGCAGCCGTATTCCGTGTCGCCCTTCTCCGGTTCGATTACCCGCAGAACCTGGCAGAACATGAGCGAGGGGTCCCGGTCCGGCAGGAACTGAGCCTTGAGCAGCAGCTTGTCGCCGGTATAATGGGTGGCCTTGGAGCGGAAGCGGACGCCGCCGACGCTGACATTCAGCAGGCGGCACTCCTCCTCCGCCAGGCCGGGGCGGCCAATGGGAGCGGCCACGGCGCTGAGGTCCAGGTCTATGCGGAAGAAGGCGCGGTCGTTGCTGGTCTTAATGACGCGGATTTGTTCCGCCTGCCAGACGCGGTGGGGCTTGGGGGTGATGACGGCCTCCAGATGGGCGGCCTTGCGGTACTTCTCGCTGTAGCCCCGGATGTTCACCGGCAGGGGTGTGGGTTCCTCTCCCTCCGCCGGCTGGGGCAGGGCGGCGGTGGCGTCAGTAAATTGCTGAAGCTCCCCGGTGATGCCCCGGAGGCCCACCAGCTTTGCCACGAAGAGGAGGTTTCCCTCCCGGGTGGTCACCTCGGCCCGGAGGCCGGAGAACATCCGCAGCTCGTCCAGCTCCTCCCGCACGGCTTCGACGGCGGGGGGGTCTTCTTTTTTCTTGCTGCCGAACCAATCAAGCAAGCTCATGGCGCCGTTCCTCCCTCATCGTTCCCTCCATTGTTCCATCTTCTCGCTGCTCCAGACCACTTGATTCCGGCCGTAGCGTTTGGCGTCGTAGAGCATGGTGTCCGCAATTTTCAAATAGGTATCATAGGGGGTTTCCAGCTGGGGCAGCACGGTGACGCCGCCAATGCTGACGGTGACCCATTGGGAGACCTCCGGGTTGTGGGGAATCTGAAGGCTTTCCACGGACTTCCGGATTTGAATCAGGTGCTGGAAGGCGCTTTCAGCGGAATTGCCCAGAATGATGGCGACGAATTCCTCGCCGCCGTAGCGGGCGAAGAAATCGGTATTGCGGCGGAGCATGCTGGCGGCGGCGCCGGCGACGGCGGCAATGACCTTGTCACCGGCGGGGTGGCCGAAGGTGTCGTTGTAAACCTTGAATTTGTCGATATCGAACATGCACACGGAGAAGGGGACGCGGAGGCGGATAGCCTCCTGCCATTTCTTGACGCTGCTCATATCGTAGCGCCGCCGGTTTGCCACGCCGGTCAGCTGATCGACCATGGCTTCCCGTTCGATTTGGGTGCGGTATTGAAAGAGCTTGATGTGGGTGTGGACCCGGGCGCGGACGATAGGGGGGTTGTAGGGTTTGGTAATGTAGTCCACAGCGCCGAGGGTAAGGCCGCGTTCTTCGTTCTGGATACCGGAGAGGCTGGTAATCAGAATCACGGGGATGTGTTGGGTAACGATTTCTTCCTGAAGGGTTTTCAGGAGCATGAAGCCGTCCACCTGGGGCATGATGATATCCAGCAGAATCAGGGAGAATTCCCCTGTTTTAGCGAATTGCAGGCCTTCTTCGGCGGTGTGGGCGGTGGTAATTGCGTATTCGTCCTTCAAGATGGACTTCAGTATATTGGCTTGAACAGGGCTGTCGTCAATAATCAGGATTTTTTCCATACAATATTCCTCCTTCCATGCCAGCCATTGCATAAGCGGTCATGGTTCCCGTAGGGGAGCGGCGGGCCGCCGCATTTTTATACTATGTGCCATTATAGCAAATCCTCTGGAAGAAAGGAAGCCTGATTTTGCGAAATAAAAAAAGATTTTTCTTCGAGGAAGGAGGAGGGGGTTCCTCTCCAAGGGAGGGACTTCTTTTTTCCCCACAGAGGAAGGGTTTTTTCTCCGAATAGGAGGATTTTGCTTTTTCCCGAAGGGGGAAGTCTGTACCTGCCCTGACGGGCGGGGGAATGCCAGCCAGGATGCTGGCTGGTTCATTGCACCCCCCATTTTCTCTTTTTG
>JAAWLO010000113.1 GCA_022797935.1 Oscillibacter sp.
CCCCAAACTCGCGTTCCCCGTCCCAACTCGGACGCGAATCCAGCGAAGCGAATCGCGTCCGAAAAGCGAAGAAATTCCCATCATAGCGCAGTTTGCGGCAAAGCCGGAAACGGAGCGGTGATGGGAATTTCTGAGCTGGAGCTGATGGTGGGAATCGAACCCACAACCTTCTCATTACGAGTGAGATGCTCTGCCATTGAGCCACATCAGCAAAGCCTTTGTCTTGAACACAAGGGTTATCATACCACAGTTTTTTCAAATCGTCAACTGTAATTTTCAATAATTTCATGGTTTTGAGAAAAATAAAGAAATCCTATTGACAAGATTTGCCGAAGATGATAAGCTGAATTTCACAAAGCTGTTCTGCAGCATTTCATTTTGGTACATTAACGGAATTTAATTCCGTAATACGGAATATAGAAAAAATCTGAACTTCCATAGCCACAGAAAATGAGCATCCGGTGCAAGTTGGGAGGGCGCGGGATTTATCTGCTGGCACAGGAAGACAGATAGCAAGAAGAGACACTGTCTGGCAGAGCGCGGAGCCAGATACACGGGAACAGCGGCCCCATGATCTGCCGCGGTGGAAAAGGAAGGATGGATGCCGGCAATTGCCTTCAGCCAAGAGAAAACAGGATGTTCCTTTACCCGAATGCGTGCATATGAGGCGCGTTTATAACTCTGAGCAGAATGAAAGTCTGCCCGTCAGAGGGATGTAAAATCTTTGCGGATGTGGGCGCATTCTCTGGAGCAATTTGCGTGATCGTTCCAAAGAATATATTGACTGCTGTTCCGCATAAAAGATGCCGCTGGAAAGTCGATTTTGCCCACAGAAACTGAAAATGAGGTGAGAACATGCTGCATGGAATCAAGGTACTGAGTTTTACGCACTATCTCCAGGGTCCGTCCTGTGTACAAATTCTGGCGGATTTGGGTGCGGATGTTGTAAAGATTGAACCCCACAAGGGGGCTTTTGAACGGGGCTGGTCCGGCTGCGACGCATATAAAAACGGCGTCAGCGTATTTTTCATGCTTGGGAACCGGAATCAACGCTCCTTTACGGTGGACCTCAAGTCTTCCGAAGGAAAGCGGGTGATTTATGACCTTGTGAAAGAATATGACGTGGTAGTGGAAAATTACCGGGCCGGTGTAATGGGGAAGCTTGGGTTTTCTTATGAGCGGCTGCGTCAAATCAATCCAGGTCTGGTCTACTGCTCTTGCTCCGGATACGGAGACAGCGGACCCTATTTCAAAAAACCTGGACAGGATTTGCTGGCCCAGAGCCTGTCCGGCCTGGCAGCCTTGAACGGCCCCGGCGGCAGCCCGCCCGTTCCCCTGGGGAGCACAGTGGTGGACCAACACGGCGCCGTGCTGGCCGCGCTGGGAATTATTACGGCGCTCTTTGACCGGGAAAGAACCGGAAAAGGACACAAAGTCGACGCCTGCCTGCTGAACGCGGCCCTGGATTTGCAGACAGAGCCCCTTGGCTATTATCTTAACGGCGGTAGATTGACGCCTCGTACGGACAGCGGCTTGGCGACCCGTTTTCACGAGTCTCCTTACGGCATTTACTCCACAAAGGATACCTATATCACGCTTTCCCTCAACAGCCAGGAAAAATTGGAAAAGGTTTTTGAGCCCGGCGCGCTGTCCCGGTTTTCCAAGCGGGACCAGAGCTCCGGCCGCCTGGAATTTGACCGCGTTGTGGCGGAACAGATGCGGAAACGTACGACAGAAGAGTGGATCGAGCTCTTTGAGGCCAACGATATCTGGTATGCCCCAGTCCATGAGTATGAAGATGTTCTCAAAGACCCTCAGGTGCAGCACAATCAGGTGTTCCTGAAGATGCAGCATCCTGTGGCCGGTGAAGTGACGGTGCTCAATCACCCCAACCGGTACGACGGCAAAGCGCCGGAGCTTCGCCGTTTACCGCCGGACCTCGGCAGCGGCACACAGGAGGTTTTGCGGGAAATTGGCTATCGCCAGGAGGAAATCGACCGGCTGCTGCGTGAGAAGGTCATCACAGACGGCGGAAAGGAGTGAGGCGCTTGGAGTATCCAAATGAACTGATTTTAGTGGACAAGCACCCCAGCGGGGTGGCGGTGGTCACCATCCATCATCCGCCTTTGAACGTTGTGACGCTGCCCTTGACACAGGAGCTGAAAGAGACGCTGCTGCGGATTGACCGGGATGACGAGATCCGCTGTGTCGTGTATACCGGCTCCGGGGACCGCGCCTTTTCGGTGGGCTCTGACGTCAAGGAGTTTCCCGCCGTCTGGGACGACGTGGTTCAAAAAAAGCTGAAGGCGGAGAATGAAGCCTTCAATCTTTTGGAGCTGCTCAGCAAACCGGTCATTGCCGCCATTCGGGGCGTTGAGTGCGGCAGAGGACTGGAGCAGGCACTGGCCTGCGATATCCGAATTATGGGAGACACCGCCCGGGCGGCGCCGCCGGAGGTGAATTTGGGTGTGTTTCCCGCCAGCGGAGGCGTATTTCGTTTGGCCCGGCTGATTGGCCCCGGCAGGGCGCTGGAGCTGATGTATCTGGGGGATTTCATTTCCGCAGAGGAGTGCCACCGTCTTGGCATCGCAAATCATGTGGTTCCGGATGAAAAGGTTCTGGAAGAAGCGGTGAAGATGGCCGAACGGATTGCGCAGAAATCGAAGGATTCCATTGCGGTTATCAAGGCCAGCTGCCGGGCGCTGTGGCAGCAGGCCACCGAACAGTGCTTTTGGGAAAATCTGCATTTTTCGGATACGATCTTTACGACCGGCAACTGCAGGGAGGGCGTGATGGCCTTTCTGGAAAAGCGTCCCGCCCGCTTTAATCAACATGAAGCGGGCAGGCTATACGCCGGAAATGGCGGCCGCCATCAACGCTTCTGCCGCAACGATTGGCCCCATCATTCCGCCTAGTATCATGATGGTTGTCTACGGTGCTTACGGCAGCGTTTCCATTGCGTCCCTGTTTATGGGCGGCATCATCCCCGGCGTTATCGTGGGCCTTACCATTATGAGTATCACCTATGTCTGGGCGAAACACCACGACTGTGTGGAGGTCCAGCCCAAAAGTACGCTGCGTGAGATTTGGAGCGCCACCAAGTCCGCGTTCACCGCGCTGCTGGTGCCCTTCATCATCATTGCTGGGATTCTGTCCGGAAAATTCACCGCTACGGAAAGCGGCATGGTTGCAGTTGTGTATTCGCTGTTTCTGGTGCTGGTAGTTTACCGGAGCTGCACGCTGAAGCAGATGGGCGAGGTTCTGAAAACCTCCCTGGTGGAAAGCGCCAAGCCACTTTTGTGTATCGGCGGTGCGGGGGCGTTTGGCTACATGATGGCCTATCTGCGGATTCCGCAGCTGCTGCTGGAGGCGGCTGGTCCGATTGCCGGCAATAAACTGGCGACCCTCTGCTTTATTACCGTTCTGTATATTATTTTAGGTACCTTTATGGACGCGATTCCCGCAATCATCATCTTTCTTCCCCTGGTTCAGGAAATGGCGGCGGCGGCCAGCATTTCCGGCGTCCACATGGGCGTTCTGGTGACGGTTGTTTTGTGCTTCGGCCTGCTGACGCCGCCTTACGGCATGACGCTGCTGCTCTCCTCGGGAATCGCGGGAATTCCAACCATAAAGGTGATCAAAGAGCTGAAATGGTTCTATATTGTCTATTTATCGGTCATTGTCTGTCTGATTCTCTTCCCCGATCTCATCTTGTTCCTTCCCGAGCTGCTGGCCTGAAATGGCCGTCAGGCCAGTTTTCGGAAAAGCGGAACGGGAAATCGGGAATCGAACCGGCGGAGGCGTCTTCCGCTTCAGCCGGATACATTCCATTTTAACTTGACTGGAGGCTGCTATGAACCCTTGCAAAATGCCAAGTATGGACAGTGTTGCCCGGTTTAAACTGGCGCTGGAGTCAGACCGGGGGGCTTTGGGTCCCTTCATGATTACATCCGACCCCGCGTTTGTGGAGACGGCCGGTTATGCCGGCTATGACTTTGTTCTGCTGGATCTGGAACACGGGCCCGGAACCTTTGAGAACCTGCAGAACCTGATCCGGGCTGCCAATGTGGCAGGCGTCTGTCCCGTTGTGCGCGTTCCCAGGGGGACCGATATTTGGATTGGCCGGGTGCTGGATGTGGGGGCGGGCGCACTGCTGATTCCGCAGATTGAAACCGCGGAACAGGCCAGGGCAGCGGTGTCCGCCGCAAAATTTTCCCCCGCCGGGACCCGTGGGACCTGCCGTTTTGTGCGCTCGGCCGGTTATGGCGCGATTCCGGGGGAAGATTATTTCAGCCGTGCCCAGGAGACGGTGGTCATCATTCAGGCGGAGGGAAAGAAGGCGGTTGAGAACCTGGATGAAATTTTGGAGGTTCCTGGAATTGACATCATCTTTGTGGGACCCTATGATTTGTCCAGCTCACTGGGGCACGTGGGGGAAGTGGAACACCCGGAGGTCGCAGCGTGTATACAGGACATCCTCAAAAAGGCGGGAGAAAAAGGCGTCAAGCTGGGCTGTTTTGCCGATACGATCGAGGGAGGAAAGAAATGGCGGCAGCTGGGCGTCCGGTTTATTGGCTATTCCTGTGACACGTATCTTTTTTATCAGAAAGCGCTGGCGGATGTGGAACGGTTTGCATAGCGAGCAAGGCCAGAGGCCCGCGCCTTGCTTCCTGCTGGTGAAAGTCAATCAAAGGAAAAGGCCCTGTGCGTCTGCACAGGGCCTTTTGAACAGAGAAAGTCATCGCTCCTATTTTACATAACTTTGAAATTGGAAATACACAAATGAATCCTTTTGTGCTATACTCGATATATCTGCTTTCACAGCAAAAGCAGGCCCTTGTGCGGCAGGATAAAACATGAGAAAAAAGCCCGGGTTTGGGCAGATGCGGCAGAGACATACAGCGCCGCTTAGAAAGGAGACAGGGTCCCATGGCAAAAGAGCAGGTTTCCAGTATTCTCCGTGTTATGCGAATTTTAGAGTGTTTTTCGGATCGAGAGACGGAATGGACCTTGAAAGCGCTGGTGGAGCATGTAGATCTGCCGACCACCACCGTATTCCGGCAGATTTCAACGCTGACGGACCGGGAATATCTGGTGCAGGACCCTGTTCGCAAGAGCTATCATGTGGGTCCCCGGCTGATGTATTTGGCCAGCTCGATATTGGGCCAATCGGATTTGCGCCGTGTGGCGAGGCCAGAACTGGAACGGCTGAGCAATACGCTCCAGGAGACCATCAATCTGAGCGTTTTGCTGGAGCATGATATTTTTTACCTGGACAAGGTGGAGACGCACCGTTCGATTGTCTGCAATACCCAAATCGGAAGCCGGGCCCCCGCTTACGCGACCAGCAGCGGGAAAGTGATGCTGGCCTGCCAGAGCGAGGATTTCATCGATCAATTCTGCCAGTGGATGGAGGAACATGCCCGCCCCTTGACAGACCGGACCATTGTCGGGCCCGAACGGCTGCGGGAAGAGCTGGTGAAGGCCCGCAGCAGCGGCTATGCGGTGGACGATGGAGAAATTGAGACGGGCCTGATCTGTTTTGGCGTGCCGGTGTATGATATGAATGGCAGGGCGGCGGCTGCGGTCAGCGTTTCCGGACCGGACTACCGGATGCGGCAGGACCAGGCGTTTATGATTCGCGAGGTAAAGCAGGCGGCTGAAAATATCTCGCACCAGCTGGGCTATTGGAAATGAAAGGCGGCTCTTGCCTTAGCGGCGGTTTGTTGAAAAGAATCCCTTGGATTCTTTTCAATTGCGCTGGCGATAAAACAGCAGAGAGCCGTCCGGCGGACGCTCTCTGCTGCCGTTCAAAACCCCCGGCTCTTCAAATCTGCCACGAGTTTTACGTAGAACTCCCGCACATCAAAGCCCTGGATATTCTCCCGGTTCAAATCCACCATATCCCCGTGAGAGATGCCGCGCTTTCCCGGCGGCCGCAGCAGGGTGAACCGCGCTCCCCACTTGGCGGACTCCGCCGACACCAGACCGTCATTCAGCCCGTCGAAGTGCTTGACAATGGGAAGGGTTAGATTCAGAGGGAACCGGCTGTGGCGGGCCTTTTTGCAGAAGGACATCACGCTTTCATACAGCACCTCGGGGTCGTCCGGCGTCACCTCGTTCCGGGCAAGACAGGCGCTTTCCGTCAGGCCGGTCACCGCCGCCAGGAAATCCGGATTGGGGTCTCCGATTTTCCGCAGCGCGGCATTATAGGTTTCGGCCACCTTCTGCCGCAGAGCCTCCGGCGCTTTGCCCAGCAGATATTCCGCAAAGATGCAGCCCCGGTGGGGCGTGTTGATGGTGGTCAGCGTCGCCACATAGGGAGCCATGCCCCAGTGCGCAATAGCGGCGCGGCTGTCCAGTCCGCCCTTGGAATGGGCAATGATGTTGACCTTCTCACAGCCGGTTTCCGTCACAATCTGCCGGATACGCTCCGCCAGCTCCTTTCCGCTGTCTTCCACCGCCGCCGCGGACTGCTGCTGGCCATAATAGATGGTGGCCCCATTCCGGATCAGCTCTTTGGGGATGCGGCCCCAGTAGTTCAGATAGCGGAAATCCCGGAAGAAAACCCCGTGAACCAGCAGAAGGGGATATTTTGTCCGGCAGATTTCATTCTCTGCCCGGATGGCGTCCAGCTCCTGCTTCTGGGTCTCAAATTCCACCTCATCTCCGGCAATCCGGATGATTTTCCACAAATACCAGAGATTCACCAGAGGAATCCAGCCGCAGAGCGCCGCCAGAATCCGGTGCTTGACGCCCAGCTGGACGGAGGTGCAGTAGATGCGGAGCATACCGTTCCAGAAAACAAACGCCTCCAGAAGGATTGCGGCGGCCACATCCAGGAGAAGAACGCCAAGGCTCACAAGCGCGCGGAACCTCCACAGCCAGGCCAGCTGAAGAACCACGCTGCAGGTCGCCGTGACGCTGAACAGGCATAGCAGCTCACAGCCCTCCGCCAGCCGCTGGATGCGTTTGGTGGGGGCGGTTTTGGCAATGGGGCGGATATTCACATAGAGAAACAGCACAAAAAGCGCCGCACAGCACCCCAGTTTGGCGGGAACGGGCAGGAAACAGACCAGCGGCAGAACATTGACCGCCGCCAGAAGGAACAGAGTGTGGAGGATTCTCCGTATGTATTTCATCACGAAACCCCTCTCCTGTATGCAAAACTTTCCCATTTTCTATTCTTTCATTTTTCCTGTTCTCTTA
>JAAWLO010000114.1 GCA_022797935.1 Oscillibacter sp.
TTCAGCTGCAAGCCACTTGCGGCTGAAAGCCGTATGCTGAAAGCCATGTGTGGTCATTTTATTTGGGACACTCTGTCCGTTTTGCGGGGGTGGGGGACAGTAAACGGGAGAGATTACTTCAGCTCCACCTTGCCGCCGACTTCCTCGATCTGCTTCTTCAAAGCCTCGGCCTCATCCTTGGAGACGCCCTCCTTCAGAGTGGCGGGAGCGCCCTCGACCGTGGCCTTGGCCTCAGCCAGACCCTGGCCGGTGATCTCGCGGACAACCTTGATGACCTTGATCTTGGACGCGGCATCGAAGCCAGCCAGGACCACATCGAAATCGGTCTTCTCCTCAGCAGCGGGAGCAACTCCGTTGGCGGCGGGAGCAGCCATAGCGGCGGCAGAGACGCCGAACTCCTCTTCCAGAGCGTGAACGAGCTCGCTGAGCTCCAGAACGGTCAGGCCCTTGATCTCTTCGATCATGGCAGTAACTTTCTCAGACATTGTATGGAACCTCCTGATAGTAAATTTTTATAATCGGATTTGGGCCGCTCACTCGGCGGCGGGGGCTTCGGCGGCCCCGGCGGGCGCACCCTGCTTCTCGGCGATCTGCTTCAAAACCACAGCCAGACCGGTGATGGGCGCCAGCATGGTACCCAGGACCTGGGCCTGGAGCACAGGCAGAGCGGGGATGGACGCCAGAGACTTGATGGTGTTCAGATCCACGGGCTTGCCGTCCATGAAGCCGCCCTTGATCTCAAACTTGCCGTCCAGTTTCTTGGCGTAGTCGTTCATGATCCGGGCGGGAGCCACAGGGTCGTCGCACAGGGCCAGAGACGTGGTGCCGTTGAGCAGATCATCCAGGTCGCTCAGGCCGGTGTTGTTGAACGCGAAGCGGAGCAGCGTATTCTTGATGACGGCGTAATCCACCGCATTCTCACGGCACTCCCGGCGCAGAGCGGTGTCTTCCTCGACCGTGATTCCCTTGTAGTCGACAATAACACCGGCGGTGGCCTTCTGAATCTTCTCGGTCAGCTCCGCCACAATGGCCTGCTTCTCAGACAAGACTTTTGCGTTAGGCATACTTGTGTTTCACCTCCAGAGATTGATGGTGCGTTCAAAAGGAAACCGCCTTTGCACACAGCGGCACAAAGACGGAATAGCAATCTTACGATAGCCGTCCTCGGCAGGATTTATGGGAAACCCACCTGCTGTCTTTGGAACGCGGCCTTTATTATATGCAAAACTTGGCGGATTGTCAAGAACTAATTTTGATTCTCCCTCTTCCGGTTTTCCCTTGTGCAAAAATGCAAAAAATACTTGACAAAAAGCGGCAGCGCTGATATACTGAGTGCGCAAAACAAAGAAGGCTGATTGCATCCGCCTCACCTCCAGCTTCCAGCGAAGAGGTTTACAACGCTGTAACCGAGCTGCCGTTCCGGCAGTTCGTTGTCGCGCGGGTGCCGTCATGGTTCCCGCGTTTTGTGATTTTAGGATGGAGGTGCTTTGACCATTAGTAAGCAAGTGCATGAACTGAACGAGAATATCGGCGATAAGGAAATCCGTCTGATTGGCCCGGCGGGGGAGCAGCTGGGCATTATGGCTCCAACGCAGGCTCTGCGGATCGCCGAAGAACAGAATCTGGACCTGGTCAAGATCTCGCCCCAGGCCACGCCCCCGGTCTGCAAACTGATGAACTACGGAAAATTCCGGTTCGAACAGAGCAAGCGGGAAAAAGAGGCCAGAAAAAACCAGCACGTGGTTGAGATCAAGGAAATCCGGATGTCTCCGGGCATTGACATCGGAGATTTTAACACAAAGCTCCGGAATGCCCAGAAGTTCATCACCGACGGCAATCGGGTCAAGGTCTCCGTTCGTTTTCGCGGCCGCGAAATGGCGCACACTGACATCGGGCGGGATTTGCTGACCCGGTTTGCCGAACAGTGCGCCGGGATTGCCAATCTGGACCGGCCCGCCAAGCTGGAAGGACGGATGATGTCCATCTTCCTCTCCCCGAAGGCCGGCAAGTAATCTGGGACCACGCCCAATACCGCAGATTTTTCAAACACACGGAAGGAGCAATTGTCATGCCGAAACTGAAAACCCACAGCGGCGCCAAGAAGAGATTCAACCTCACCAAGACCGGCAAGGTTAAGCGCGCCAAAGCCTACAAAAGTCACATCCTGACCAAGAAGGACACCAAGCGGACCCGCCGCCTGCGTACCGGCGGTTATGCCGACGCCACCAACGTGGACGCCATCCGCAAGATGATCCCTTACAAGTAAGAAAAGGAGGCTTTTTAGAATGGCTAGAGTCAAAGGCGCAATGATGACGCGCAAGAGAAGAAATAAAATTCTGAAGCTGGCGAAGGGCTATTGGGGTTCCAAGTCCAAGCATTTCCGCGTAGCCAATCAGGCGGTCATGAAGTCCCTGAGCTACGCTTACACCGGCCGCAAGCTGAAAAAGCGTGATTTCCGTTCCCTGTGGATTACCCGGATTTCGGCGGCCTGCAAGCTCAACGGCATGAACTATTCCACCTTCATGCACGGCCTGAAGACGGCAGGGATTGACATCAACCGCAAGATGCTGGCCGAGCTGGCCATCAGCGACGCGGCGGCCTTTACCCAGCTGACGGAAATCGCCAAGAAGGCGTAACAAACCATCAGAAAAAGACTTCGGAGCTTTTCCGAAGTCTTTTTTTCATCTGCCGCAGACAGCAAAGGGAGCACCGGCGCAGGAATTTACACCGGTGCTCCCCTCTTTCAGAAAAATTCCGCTTTAGGCCGCCGGTACCGCAGGGGTCCAATGGCGCTGGCCATAGAGGTCGGTGAAGCAATACGTGGCCTGCGTTGAGCCCTCCAGGGGAACATCCTGGATGGTCAGACCCTCTTCCGGAACCGTCAGCGGTTCCCCCAGGAAATAGCTGTCCTGATAGTCTCCGCTGTAACTGTAGTAATCACAGAGGAATTCCAGGCGGTCACCGGGCTGAAGTCCCGTCTGATTCTTGGCCGCCGTCTCCGTTTCCCCGCCGGGGTACACCGTCTGCACACCGGCCACAAAGCCTTCGGGCCGCTCATTGTCAAACACCAGAATCAACTCCGCCCGGCTGCCATTGTGAAGCAGAGGAACCCGGCCGGTAATCGTGTAATTCGTCCCATCATCCACCGTGGCGGTATGGTAATAGGCCACCGGCTGCCCATTGAGTGCAAGCCAGCTGCCGCCGTCTTCGCCCAGCAGGCCGCCCGCTTCGTCAACATCATAGACATTATCCAAGCCTAAATCTATGTAGCCCTCGCCGTCGTCATAAAAGAGATTCAGCTCCAGGGACTGCACCAATCCCCACTGCTCCTCCCTCAGGTACAGCACCGGCTGGCCGGTCTCTCCCCTCTGCCAAAGCAATTCCTCTTCCGCAAAACGGTGCTCCGCCACATACTGGGCCGCCTGGTTCAGGTCCAGCGACCGGTCACTGAAAAAGCCGCTGCCCAGCGCCGCCTGCAGCAGGCCGGAGATGGCCTCCGCGCTGGTACCGCCGCCGCTGCCGGACAGGCCCAGCAGGGCCTCCAGGGGAGAGCCGCTTCCGCCGCCGCCCACCTGGCCCACGGTCTGGATGCTGGCAAAATCCTGGATGCAGCGGCTGTAGCTGTCGTCCAGGCCAATGGCCCGGTAGGTGGCCGCCGCCTGCTCCACGCGGGAGGACTTCTGATAGGGAAAGTAAATCGACAGGCCGTAGGCATTGGTCATGTTGGAGGAGGTGCGGTTATACTTCACCGCCCCCAGCAGAGCCTCCGCCAAGGCATCCCCCTCCCTGGAATTCAAGTTCCGGGCCAGATGAACCAGATCCACCTGGTCAATTTTGCTGGACTTGGCAAACTCCCGGGCCCCGCTGCGGGCGTTGGAGATGGTCTGGTACTCCCCGGCCCGGATCATTTGAGAGGCCGCCCGGGAGAAATCCGCCAGCGTGTCCGGCAAAGTGGCCTCCAGCTCCGCCAGGTCCACCACCGACAGGGTAGTCAGCTGGCCAGGACACTTCTGGGCACAGGTATCCACGAAGCTGTCCACAATGTTCCGTCCGATCTGAAGGGTGGGCATGGAGGGATTCTCCCCCAGAGCGGTGAGCCAGTCGGTGTAATACCAGCCTACACCGGGCTCCGTCTCCTCCGATGCAATCAGGTAGTCCGCATGGCGGGAGAGCATCAGGGCCGTCTCTGCCGTGGCCATGAGACAGGCGTCAAAACCCACGAAATCGAACTTCACCCCGGCGTCCCGAAGGGCCTCGTCCACGCCGAAAAGGCTCATGGACCCGGTGGAGGCGAATTTTTCGTCATAGCCGTAGCCACTGACGGAGCCCCCGCCGTGGTCCCAGAGAATCAGGCCGTACCGGCTGGCCGGAAAGTTTTTGGCACACCAGCGGATGTAGTCAACGAGGGTGGCAGTCTTTGTCATGGAGACGCTGCCCAGGTTCTTTTCCAGGCAGACCAGCTTTCCGTTCCGCACCTGCCAGATTTGATTGTTCTCACTGCTGACCGCGCTGTTTTTCCACTGCCGGCACCCGCCGGTGTATACCAGCAGATTGACCGAATCTCCAAACCGGGCGTTCAGCATCTCCTGCAGGTCCGCAGTCCCCATGCCGCTGCGGGACTCCAGGTCCGTGCCGCACATGTAGACCATGAGCGTGACCGTATTCCGGCCATTTCCCAGAAGACGGGTGTATTTCTCCCGCGCCCCAGGGGTCACGGATTCATCCAGCCGCCCGGTATTGGCCGCCTCCTGCCAGCCAGAGGAAACACTTCCTCCGCCCAAACCGCTCAGCATTTCGGCCCAGCTGCCGCTTCCGCCGCCCTGAAACGCCTGCTGCCCGGCGGAAGGCGCCGTTCCCTGCTGGCCGCTCAGCATGCTGGTCAGCCCTCCCCCGCCGCCTAACAGCAGCACAAGCAGAAGGGCAATCAGCTTCATCCCGCCGCCGCCTTTCCCCGCACTTCGGGAACCTGTATCGGTTTTCCGCTTTCGGTCCTGATAGCCCCCGGCGTCTCCTACCGGACCCGTGCCCAGGCCTTCTCCCCGTTTTCCCACGGTTTTGCCGGGACCTTCTACCTGTTTCTCCCGGCGTCTGGGTCTGTTGTTTTCCATTCTGTTTTCTCCTTCCCTGGCCATCTCCGGACCAAGCGCGAAACCACGCGTCCCATCCGCCCCTGCGGAAAGCCCCGGAATCTTCAGCGGTCTTTTTGGCTTTTTCGATTGTAGCACAATCCTTTCCTACATGCAATTCCTTCATGACTCTGGCTTTTCTTGCTTTTTCAGGAGTCTTGCCTAACAGACAAATTGGTGGTATACTGTATTTTATAGAGTCACATTCCATCACATCAGGAGGCGTCATATGTATAAAAATCTTGAAAAACAAACAGTATTTCACCTGAAAGACCTGGTGGATTATCAGACCGGCCAGGTAGTCAGCAGAACTCTGGTGCAGAACGAACACGTCAGCATGACCATTTTCTCCTTCGACCAGGGGGAGGAGATCTCCACCCACGCCTCCGGCGGCGACGCTATGGTCACGGTTCTGGAGGGAACCGGAAAATTCACCGTCGGCGGAAAGGAGTTTCTGCTCACGGAGGGCTGTACGCTGGTGATGCCCAAGGACATCCCCCACGCGGTTTACGGGCAGGAACGGTTCAAGATGCAGCTTACGGTTTCCTTCTGAGCTTCCAGGGTTTTTCCTGTTTTTGTACTTGTGCTTTCTGGAAATATCGTATATAATATTTTCCATGTGCTGGTTCAGCGGCGGCGAACCTTACCGCCCTGACAATACCGGAAAGAAAGGACGTTCTCATGATTCAATTCAAGTCTGAACAAGGTGAGATCTCCGTCAGCAGCGCCGTGTTTTCCAACATCACCGGCATGGCGGCCACCAACTGTTTCGGCGTCAAGGGCATGGCCTACCGTTCCATGACGGACGGACTGGTCCACCTCCTGCGCCGGGAAGCAATGAGCAAAGGCGTCAACATCACCTACCATGATGACGACTCCATCTCCATCGAACTCCATATCATCGTGGAAAACGGCGTAAACCTCCCCGCCGTCTGCCGGTCCATCATGAACGAAGTGCGTTACGTGGTGGGCAAAAACACCGGCGTGACCGTACGGGCTGTGGACGTGTGCGTGGATTCCATGACCCTGTGAGAGAGGAGCGATGGATATGAATGAACAAATTACCGGCGCGCTGTTCAAGCAGATGATTCTCCACGGCGCAGCCGCAATCACCGCTCAAAAGCAGGCCATCAATGATCTGAACGTATTTCCCGTCCCCGACGGCGATACGGGGACGAATATGTCCATGACCATTGGCGCGGCTGTGACGGAGCTGAATAAAACCACCCCGGCCAGCATTGACCAGGCGGCGTCGATCACGGCTTCGGCTCTGCTGCGGGGAGCGCGGGGAAACTCCGGCGTCATCCTCTCGCTGCTGTTCCGCGGACTCTCCAAGAGCCTGAAGGGCCAGAAATCCGCTGGCGCGCAGGTGTTTGCCGCCGCCATGCAGGAAGGCGTTTCCTCCGCCTACAAGGCTGTGATGAAGCCCGCCGAAGGCACGGTGCTGACGGTGTCCCGTCTTGCGGCCAAGCGGGCGGTAGAAACCGCCGCGCAGGAGTCCAGCTTGGAGGCCGTTCTGGAAGCGGCGATTCAGGAGGGCCAGGAGGCCCTGGCCCAGACCATCGACATGAATCCTGTGTTAAAAAAGGCGGGTGTCGTGGATGCCGGCGGCAAGGGCTACCTCTTGATTCTGGAAGGAATGCTGGCGGCCCTGCGGGGCGAACCTTTGCCGGAAGTGACCGGCGAAGCGGAAAAGCCCAAGGCGGATTTCGACGTATTTTCCGCCGAGGAAATCACGTTTGCATTCGATACGGTTTTCATCGTGCGTAAATCCGCGCCGGACATCTCCCTGGAACCCCTGCGGACGTACCTGAACGGCATTGGAGACAGTCTGGTCATTGGCGAGGACGACGAGGCGTTCAAGGTCCACGT
>JAAWLO010000115.1 GCA_022797935.1 Oscillibacter sp.
CCAGCTCAGGAATTCCCATCACCGCTCCGTTTCCGGCTTCGCCGCAAACTGCGCTATGATGGGAATTCCTTCGCTTTTCCCCGCGCAAACACTTCGCTGGTTTGCGCGGGGACCCCTGCCCTGCGGGGGACGGAGGACGAAGGACGGGGGACGGGATGGGTTTTAAGCCTGCTTTTGCCGTTTGCTGAAAAGACCCTCGCCAGGACGTCAATCTTTGGCGAGGGCTTTTTTGTGTGGTTTCTTTTCAGACTTTCGCCGGTTCAGCGTTTCTTTTGGGTACTCAAGTAAGCAATTCCCACTGGAAATCTTCCCATTTCAGGCGGCTGCCTACGTCGGTGCCCTCCGGCAACAGAAACATGGCCACTTGATTTTCCACTCCGCTGTCGCTGGTCAGGTAGGCGTAATCGCCGTTGATGTTATGAACCGTATAAACTACCGCTTCCATTCAAACGCTCCTTACCACCGGTTTTTTTCAGCGCAGTACTTTGTCCAGCACTTGATACAGTTTTTCCACCTCGACCGGCTTGGACAAATGCCCGTTCATGCCGCATTCCACAGATTTTTTCAAATCGTCGTCAAACGCGTTGGCCGACATGGCGATAATCGGTATCGTACGGCAGTCCGGCCGCTCCATGCTGCGGATCACCCGCGTGGCCTCCAGTCCGTCCATCACCGGCATCATGATATCCATCAGAATCACATCGTAAGTACCCGGCGGCGTGGTACGCATCCGCTCCACTGCCTCCGAACCATCGTGGACGCACTCCACCTCAAAGTCTCGTTCCTCCAACAAGCACTGGGCAATTTCCGCGTTGAGCTCGTTGTCCTCCACCACCAGAATCCGGAAACCTGCAAAGGAAAGCTCCTCGGTCTCCTCCCCAGTCTCCAGGCAGGTGCCCAGGGCCAAGGGAATGGTGAAGCTGAACGTACTGCCCTTGCCCGGGGTACTGTCCAGCTGAATCCTGCTCCCCATCATCTGCACCAGGCGGCTGCTGATAGAGAGCCCCAAGCCGGTGCCCTGCTGCTTGGAGGGATTTGTACTGGCCTGCTCGAAAGAACGGAAAACCCGGTCCTGCTCCTCCTTGGCAATGCCAATTCCCGTATCCCCCACGGCAAAATAGACCATAGCCTCTCCCGGCTCCCCTTCGGCCTCCCGGACCGTCAGCGTAATCTGCCCCCGCTCCGGTGTGAATTTCACGGCGTTGCCCAGAAGGTTAATCAGCACCTGGCTGATGCGCATCCGGTCCGCCAGGAACCAATGGTGGCTCAGGGCAATGTCCCGGACAAAGGAGATATTTTTGGCCGTCACCTGCGGCATAATCAGCTCCTGAACGGTATCCAGCATCTCCTGGAGATCAAAGTCCAGGGGCTCCAGCTTCATCTTGCCGCTCTCGATTTTGGACATATCCAGAATGTCGTTGATGAGGCCCAGCAGATAGTTGGAGGAGGACTGAATCTTTTGCAGGCAGTCTAGAATGCGTTCCGGTCCCTGGTCCTTCTGCAGGGCAATGGCCGTCATGCCAATGATGCCGTTCATGGGAGTACGGATCTCATGACTCATGCGGGAGAGGAATTCAGACTTGGCCTTGCTGGCTATGTCGTGCTGCTGCTGGTTCAGCTGGCTCTGAATGACCCGGCCCAGCTCCTCCAGGTCCTGGCGCTCCTCCGGGTCCTCCAGCCGCTCCGGCGAGATACCCAGAATGCACACATTCCCCATATAACGGCCGCTGTCGTACATGGGCAGAACGACGCCATAGCTGTCCGGCGGGACATTCAAAAAGCGGTCCAGTACGGTCCAGCGGCTCTCCTCCTTGGTGAAAAACCGCAGTTCCTCTTTCCCCAGCCAGCGGAAGAAGTCCCGTTTTTCCTCTTCTGTATACTTTTTCACCCCGGTCCGGCCATTGCCGCCGGGGGACCACTGATAGTTTAGATAATTGGAATTAAAATCCGCCCGCAGAAGGGAGACCAACACACCGTCCGACTGATAATACCGGCCAATTTTCCGGACCATCAGCGCCATCTGGGCAGGGAAGTCGCCCCCCTTGCCAAACAGATTCAGAGCCACGGAGACCAGACTCAAGTCCTCCCCATCGCTTAAAGTTCCGCACTCATGCTCCTGCAGGGGCGGCAGGGGCGCCCGGTCCTTCTCCGGAAGGGCTTCATAGGACAGACAGGGTTCCTTCGCCCCGGGGCGCACGAAACTGCGGGCCAGCTTTGCCGCCCGAATCAGCTGCTCCGTACTGTAGGCCTTCCGCCCCTGGGAGAGGCCGGCGCTGATCTGAACGCCGAAATCCTCCCAGACCTTGGCGGACTGCAGCAGAGGACGAATCACCTCCGCCGCCTGTTCCTCTGTCTGGTCCTCCAGCCAGAGAACAAACTCGTCCCGGTTCAGCCGCAGAGCCTCAGCCCGGCAGCCGGTCTCCTCCTGGAAAACCTGGCAGCGCCGGAGAATCAGCCCGCCCAACTCCTCCAGGATCATGTCACCGAAGACAATACCATTCTTCTCATTGGCCTGCTTCAGATGGTCCAGGAACAGCACCGCCATGACGCCTTCCGGCTGACTGGACCGGCACGCGACCAGCTGCCGGATACCCGCGCGATAGCCATAGAGCCCAGTTACGCCGTCGGTGGTACTCCGGCGAAGCTGTTCCGCCTCCTTCTCCTTCTGCTCCTGAATACTGTGGATACTGCCCACCAGTTTCCAACGCCGCCCATCGGTGTCATATACGGCCTTGCCCGCCAGGGCTATCCAGGAAAATTCCGACTCCTCCGGCCAGCGCATCCGGAATTCCGCGTAAGGGTTATCCGGATCCCGCAGCAAAGACTCCATCGCCTGCGCCCGGTCTGGCTCGTAGATATAGTCGGGGTTGATGAAGCCGGTGTCCGTTTTGGGGCAGCGCCACTGGCCGTTCATCGTGGGATGGTTGAATAGATCCAGGGTCTGGCTCTGGAAGTCATAGGAGAAAAAGATATCCTTGGAGGATTCCAGGGCCACCTTGTACCGCTCCTTCTCCTCCAAAAGAATATTTTCCGCCTTTTGCTGCTGCTCGCTCAGGTCCAAAACCACGTCATACAGCGCGTCAATCTCCAGAATGTTGGAGGGCCTGAAGCCCTGGAGACCCGCCCGTCCCCCGCTGATGCACTGCATCAGCCGCTGCACCGGCCGGGTCAGATGCCGTACCGCCAGATAGATGCCCAGCACGCCAAAGCCCAAACCGATAAACACGGAGGCCACCATCCAGAAATAGAGCTGGCGGCTCATGCCGAACAGGTCCTCTTCCGTGTCCAGACCCAACAGCACCCATTCCGTGTCCTCGTAGGGCACATGGGTGCTGTACAGTCCCAGGGGATATTCCACGGCATAAACCCCCTGGCCGTTCAGCTTCGCGTTCCGCACCTGACGCAGGCCCTGATAATCCGTCGCCTCCAGACGGAAGCCCGCTCCCAGGGTGCGGACCAAATCAAACAAAATTCCCTTGCCCACCAGGGGGGCATAAAAACCGTTGTCCTGCTTCACCGCCAGCAGGTAGCCGGACTGCTGGGAGTCGTTCAGCTCCGCCACGGGGAAGTAATCGTACAGAGTCCGGCTGGAGATCTCCACACCCAGAACGCCGTATGTCTCGCCTCTGTACCGCAGGGGCACGGAGTAAGTAATCATCTCATGGGGGTCCGCCGCGCTCTTCTCCAGATAGAACGGCCGGGACCAGTATCCCAGGTCCGCCGTGTCCGCCTCCGGATAGGCCGCGCCGGCCCGCCAGGGTTCATAGAAAAAGCCGTCTGCCGGGTTGGTCCCCCGGCTCTCCAGGCGAAAACGGGTCGTCCAGTTGGTATCCAGGGGAATATTCCAGGTTCTGGCCAGCTGTTTGCCTCCCCGCTCCAGCAGAAGGTCCGAGTAGTTGGCTGGATTCGTGTTGGGGTCTGAATCCCGGACATAAAATCCGTCGTACTCTCCGGGGGTTTCCGGGTCTTCTGCGGTGAGAATCAGGAAAAGGCCGGTGGTTGTGGTATTTTGCAGGATATCCAGGCACTCCGGAAACAGCCGCTCCAGCAGAGCGCTCCGTTCCCCGGCGGAATTCAGCAGCGTATCCGGGTCCGTCCCGCCGCCCAGCGCTTCCTCCAGCAGGCGGTTCATCAGATTTTCCTGGTCGCGGATGGAAGTCCAGCGCTGGTTCATCTCATTGCGCAGGATAACACCCCGGTTTTCCACCAGCCGGTTCATCATGCCTCCGGCGTACTCCTCCAGGGTTCTGGTGGTCCGGCGGACCACTAGAGTGCCGATGGTAATGGCGCTTTGCAGCAGCATGATGGCAATCAGCGGAAAGAGGAAAATGCGGAAAATGGTTGCCTTCTTCCGATTTCGACGCTTGCCTCTCATCATGCACCTACCCGCTGATGGCGGCATTCAGCGCATCGCAGAAGGATGCGTACCAATTCGCAAATGCCTCACTGCTGACATAAGGGGCGGCGGCCTCCTCCAGACTGGTTCCCTGCGCAACCGCCGCCGCCACGGCCGCCCGATCCGCCGCCGCCTGGTCTGCCAGATGGTACTCCAAAACCTTCCGGGCAGCGGAACCGTTCTGGAAGCTCTTGTTGGTATACAGGGTCATCGTTTCCATTTGGCCAAAGAGCGTGGTCAGGCAGTCATACGTCTTGGGGGACACGGTGAGGCCCTGCTCCGCCACCACCTGATCCAGCTTCTCAATGCTGCCCGCTTCCTTCCGTACCGGCAGATAGCCGGAAACGCAGCCGAACTGCAGGTTGTTCTCCGCCTGGGTGAACCATTTGAGGAACTCCACAGCGGCATACTCATGCTGTTGGTCAGACTTGCTGACCACCATGCCCGCCCCCTGCTGAACGGCATAGTTGGCGCCGCCCTCGAAGATGGGAGCGGGCAGAACCAGATAATCAATCGCGTGACTGCCGCTGTCCAGCTCCACCTGATCGGGGAAATACATGGCCGAAGCGGTGGAGCCGGTATAAGCCAGGATGTCGCCTGTTTTCACGTCGTCGGACCGGAAGGAGCCTAAGGCCCCGAAATAGCCCTTGACCATCGGAACATAATAGTTCTCCCACAAACGGCGCAGAGGCTCCTGGGGGACATTCAGGGTCATCTGCCCGTTTTCCACCTGGAAGAGTTCCACCCCCAGCTGCTGCATGCCAATGATAAAGTAGTTGGCCACGGCGTCCCGGCCATAGAGGGCCTTGCCGTCTCCGGGGACGTCGGGGGTGAGGCTGTCCGTCCACTGATAATAGGCCTCCGCCGTGGCGGCGACGCCCTCAATGGTCTTCAGATCCTCCAGGGAAACCCCGGCGGCAGCGGCAAACGGCTCCCAGTCCGTTTGGTTGAGCATCATGATTTCCGTGGACTTGGCGGTGGGGAAGATACGCAGGCCGCCGTCAGAGGCAATGCGTCCCTCCTCGATATAGGAATCCACGTAAACTGCCAGCTCCTCCTGACTGAGGTAGCCGCCGAGGTCCGCCAGAGCCCCGGCCTGTTCGATTTCATAGGCTGTGTCCGCGTAAGAGGAGAAAATATCCGGCATGGGGTCTGCGCCCACCTTGCCGTTGATCGCGTCCCGCACGGCGGACTCCAGGTCGGGGACGGACCCTTGGGAATAGCTCTGGACATAGATGCCCAGTTCCCGGCCTACGGAGTCGTTGAATTTCTCCACCAGGGTGTCAAAGGCGGCTTCCTGTGAGCCGTTGTAGTAGTGCCAAACCGTCAGAGAAACTGGATTTTTGGGATCCAGAGGGCTCTGATTGCCGCAGCCCACCAGCAAGGACAGCAGCATCGCCCCCAGACAGGCCCTTCCCTTCCATGCAATTTTTCTCCTTTTCATGCGCCAACCCCTCTTCCATTATCGTTATAATTTCTATGGTAGCATAGATTTTCCATATTTTCAAGAACGATTCACAGAGGGAGTGTCCTTCCACACATTTGTATGGCGCCAGAAGGTTCCCGCCGCAATCTGAAACCTACAGGAGTCTGTGATAAACCCAGCGGAATACAGGGTTGGGCGGATTGTCTGCAGCGGTCCTCCGGGAACAAGGATACCCTTCGCCCGGCTGACCGGCTGCGGCACGGCCTTACGTATAAAATTCCTCCATGGTATCCAGGCATAAGCACCCCAACCGCCCGCCGGAATAGACACAGCCGCAGTCTATCCCGATCAACGTACCGCGCCGGAAAATCCGGTCCGGCAGTCCTGGTTCCCCGCTCTGCCGGTGGAGCAGCCGGGTCGGGGTGTGTCCAAAGACCAGGATCTTATCCGGAAAATACGCTGCTTCCGGATCCGGGCGGCAGAAGAGGAGCTCCTCCAGGTCATAGTCCTCCAAGGGACGGGCTGCGGAAAAGTGCTCAAATCCAGCATGGACCAAGACGAATTTCCGGCCCTGTACGGTAATCTCCTCGTAAGCGGACAGCTTCGGCAGATATTTGCATATCCGCTCCATTTCCTCCTCGTTGAACTGGAGAAACTGCAGAATGGAAGTCCTTCCGCCGTTTTGAATCCATTCCCGCATCTGCTTCTGCTCCGTCTCATCCAAGGGCCGTTCCGTTCCCCGGCCCATGGTGCGCAAAAGAGCGGGCAATACTGCGGCGGCAAGCAGCTCATGATTCCCCAGCAGTCCGGTCACATTCGGCCGGTCCGCCATATCCAGCAGGATTTTGAACCCATCCGGCCCCCGGTCCAATACGTCCCCCAGCACATAGAGGGCGTCCTCCTCCGCAAACCGGATGGTCTCCAGCATGGCCCGGTATTTTTCGTAACAGCCGTGAAGATCCGACATGACATAAATCATTGCATTTCCTCCCTTTCCCGCTTTTGTTTTATAAAGAGCATCATCCGTTTGGCTAGGCCTTGTTTGAAAATTGGCGGAATGCTGGATTGGGGCCGTTTTTTTGCCAGGCAAGGCGATTGGACGCGGGAATCCTGACGGATTTCCAGTCCAAATCAACGCAGTCCTGGCAGAAAAAGATGCCCTAAAACGGCGTT
>JAAWLO010000116.1 GCA_022797935.1 Oscillibacter sp.
GAAATCTCGCCAATCCGTTGCTGCTGCTGATTTTGTACCATCTGCGTGATTGTCATAGAATACCCCCCTATCCGTCTGCCTGACCATGACAGGCGCGTTTATCGGTTTTTACGGCAGTTTGAAACGTTATTTATTATATCGGCTTTTCACGGCAGAAGTTAAGCGCGCATGATATAACCAGACGGTGAACAAGCGAAGATGGAAAGCAGTCTTTTTAGCAAAGAGCGCACAAAATCTCTTGACACACCGGACAAAGCCTGATAATATACTGAAAGAGTCAAGTGAATACCGCGATGAACGGAAAGAGTAACAGTCCACCCAACGGGCAGAGAGGGCGCGTCACCGGCTGCAAGCGTGCCTGCGGCGGGAACTGTGAAGTGCGTCCGGGAGCGTGAGGGAAGACCCCTCCGTCCAGCCTGCGTGAAGGGCTTCTTGAGTAATAAATGAGAGTGGAACCGCGATTCGTCGCCTCTCGTACTTCGGTACGGGAGGCGTTTTTCCGTTTCCCGTCCTGACAAGGAGTGACTCAGATGAAAGTATTGACTCGTCTCAGCGGCCTGCTGGCCGCCTACCAGCGCCGGGACCCTGCCGCCCGAAGCAAACTGGAGGTATTCCTCCTCTACCCCGGCGTCCACGCCCTGCTGTGGCACCGGGCCGCGCACTGGCTGTACCTGCATCACCGCTTCTTCCTGGCCCGCTGGATCTCCCAGCGCGTCCGCAAAAAAACCGGCATTGAGATTCACCCCGGCGCCACCATTGGCCACCGCCTGGTCATTGACCACGGTATGGGGATTGTTATCGGCGAAACGACCGAAATCGGCGACGACTGCCTCCTCTACCAGGGCGTCACCCTGGGGGGCACCGGCAAAGACCAGGGCAAGCGCCACCCCACCCTGGGGAACAATGTTATGGTCGGTTCCGGCGCCCGGGTTTTAGGTCCCTTCAAGGTCGGAGACAACGCCCGCATTGCCGCCGGCGCCGTGGTCCTGCGGGAAGTGCCCGCGGACTGCACCGCCGTGGGCGTCCCCGCCCGCATTGCCCGGGTGAATGGCCGGCCAGTCGCCTATGCCGACGATGTCGACCAGATTGACGTCCACGACCCTATACTGGAAGAACTGGAACGGCTTCTGCGGCGGGTGGACCAGCTGGAAAGCCGCGTGGAACGCCGGAAAAAGAAAAGCGCGTAGTACGCCGGTTTTTCAAACATCCCCCTGTCCGCAGGGATCATGCCGGGCGCTGTTCGGGAAGCGAGGAAGAACTATGCTCTTCAAAAAACTGCATCATGCGGCCATTATCGTCTCTGATTACCAACGAGTCCGGGCCTTCTACGTGGAAAAACTGGGCTTCCCCGTCCTCCGGGAAACCTACCGGGAGGACAGGGGCGACTGGAAGCTGGACCTGCAATTCGGGGACAGCGAGCTGGAGATTTTCGCCATTCCCGGCGCGCCTCCCCGGCTCAGCTGGCCAGAGGCCCAGGGACTGCGCCACCTGGCCTTTCAGGTGGAGGACATGGAACTGGCCGTACAGGAGCTGGAGGAAAAAGGCATTCCCTGTGAGCCCATCCGCTGGGACCCCTGCACCCAGCGGCGGATGACCTTTTTTCACGACCCTGACGGTCTCCCCCTCGAACTGCACGAATGACAAAACGACTGGATTCGGCTCTTCTTATATAAACAGAAACCGGGCCGCCGCAGAGAAGCCTCTGCGTCAATACAGATTCTGCAAGCTACTAAAATGATATGGAGAATGAAATCATGTATCTTTACAATTCCGCCACTCACAAAAAAGAGGAGTTCCAGACCCACACCCCTGGCCGGGTGGAAATGTACACCTGCGGCCCTACCGTTTACCATTTTGCCCACATCGGCAACCTGCGGAGCTATATCATGGAGGATGTGCTGGAGAAATATCTCCGCTTCGCCGGATATGACGTGAACCGGGTCATGAACATCACGGATGTAGGCCATCTTTCCAGTGACGCCGACACCGGGGAGGACAAGATGCTCAAGGGCGCCAAACGGGAAAACAAAACCGTCATGGACATTGCCAAGTTCTACACCGACGCCTTTTTCGACGACTGCCGGAAGCTGAACATCAAAACCCCCGACGTGGTTCAGCCCGCCACCGGCTGCATTGACGAGTATATCCAAATCATCTCCAAGCTGGTGGACACCGGCTATGCCTATCTTGCCGGAGGCAATGTGTACTTCGACAGCTCCAAGCTGGAGCGCTATTATATCTTCAACGACCACGACGAGGACGACCTGGCCGTGGGCGTCCGGGAGGGCGTAGAGGAGGACTCCAACAAGCGGAATAAAAACGACTTCGTCCTCTGGTTCACGAAATCCAAGTTTGAGGATCAGGCCCTTAAGTGGGACTCCCCCTGGGGCGTGGGCTATCCCGGCTGGCACATTGAATGCTCCGGCATTTCCATGAAGTACAACGGCGAGTATCTGGACCTCCACTGCGGCGGCGTGGACAATGCCTTCCCTCACCACACCAACGAAATTGCCCAGTCCGAAAGCTATCTGGGCCACCCCTGGTGCAGGCACTGGTTCCACGTCCACCACCTGAATGACCAGGCGGGAAAAATGAGCAAGTCCAAGGGTGAATTTTTGACCGTCTCCCTGCTGGAGGAAAAGGGCTACGATCCCCTGGCCTACCGCTGGTTCTGCCTTCAGAGCCATTACCGCAAGACCCTGGTGTTCAGCTGGGAGAACCTGGACAACGCCTCCGCCGCCTACACGAAGCTGCTGAACCGAATCGCGGCGCTGAAGCCGGAGGGAGACGTCGACCAAGCGGTGTTTGACGAATACCGGGCCAAATTCCTCCAGCAGGTGGGCAACGACCTGAACACCTCCATGGCCGCCACGGCAGTCTTCGACGCTCTGAAGGCCAAAACCAGCGACGCCACCAAATTGGCCATCATTGGCGAGTTTGACAAGGTGCTCTCCCTGAGCCTGCTGGAGAAGGCGGCCGCCATACGGGAGAAGGCGGCCCAGGCCGTCCAGACCAGCGGCGGGGACTATGTCATTACCGGCGAGGGAGACCCGGAGATTGACGCCAAAGTTCTAGCCCGCTACGAGGCCAAGAAAGCGAAAAATTTCGCCGAGGCAGACCGTATCCGGGAAGAGCTGAAGGCCCAGGGCGTGGAGGTCGCGGATGTGAAAGGCGGCGCCAGCTGGAAACGAATCTGAGTTCTCCGAACAACCTGATATAGTCAACGCAGTTGAAAAGGAGTACCCACTCCTTTTCAACCGGCGGACCAGGGGTTCGCCGCTGCGCGGAGCGCAGTTGCGTTTCCTAGGAAGCCATGTGCGGACAGCCGCTTTGGCGGCGGTTCGCTGAAAAGAATCCATGGGATTCTTTTCAACTGCGCTGGCTATAAAAAGCATTCGGCCTGCCGCAGGAGCATTCCTGCGGCAGGCCTTTCTTCACTCTATGGGAAACGTTCAGGCGTCGTTCCAGAGGTCCGCAAACAAATCGTCCGTCACCGGCGGCGGATCTGGCTCGCCGGGCATCGCCGGAGGCGGGTCCGGCTCCGGTGTGACAACGGGCGGCGGTTCACTGCCTCCCTGGTTTCCGCTGCCACCGTAGCCCTCGTGGCTGTCTCCGCCGGTGGAGGAAGGCGGAATATAGATGCCGGGGTCCACCGGGGTCCCGGTGTTTGGATTCCCGCTTTCCGTTGGGAACTCCGGTATTTCTGGAATTTCTGGATTCTCCGGGTTCTCTGGCAGCTGCATTCCCGCATGAACCGGACAGCCGCCCGTGGGGTTGGTTTCCGAGGGTTCCGCCTGTTTCTCCAGATTGCGGATCAGATACGCATCATCTTCCGCCTTGATGCCATACTCCGCCCGCTCATAGTCCAGATAGGCCCGCTGCTCCACCACTTCTTCCGGACAGGTTTCTCCCGCCAGACAGTGGCCCTCGGTACAGTAGGACACCATCTTATGAATCGTGCAGTCCTCCGTCGGCCCGGTGCCCGCCGCCGCCTCAAAAGACGCTGTACGGCTCCCCCGGGGATCGGCCCGGCAGGCCTCTGTGGGCCGCATACCGCTGTCCAGACAGACGGTGATATTCGTCAGTCCGGCAGCGGGCTTGTTTTCAAAGCCCTTGTTGGGCAGGTCCGCATGAACCTGCTCCATAACCTTTTTCCACATGGTAATGGCGGGGTTGCCGTTGTAGCTGATACGCTCGTTTTTGTCGTAGCCTGTCCAAACCGCCGCCACATAGTAGGGCGTAAAGCCCACAAAGTAACGGTCGTAGTTGTCGTTGGTCGTACCGGTTTTGCCCGCCACGGTCATGCCGCTGATGCGGGCCTGTCCGCCGGTACCGGCATTGACGGCATTCTTCAGCATGTCGGTCATGAGGTAAGCGGTGGTCTCCTTCATGGCCACATGGCTCTCTCCCTCGTTCTCCAGCACAGTCTCCTCCTGTCCATCAACACTGTTGACGCGGGTGACCCGGACATAGGTTCTGGGCGCGTTGTAAACGCCGCTGTTGGGGAAACAGGCATAGGCCGCCGCCATCTCTACCGTGTTCAGGCCGCGGGTCAGACCGCCCATGCCCAGAGCGCCGGTCACCATATCATCCGCCACCAGACCCAGGCGCAGGTTTTCCGTGGCAAAGCGGTAGGCCTCTTCCACGCCTACAGACTGGAGCGCCTGGACGGCAATGGTATTGATGGACTTCTGCACACCCACCCGCACCGTGGTGAAGCCGGTATAGGTATTGGGGGAGTTTTTGGGCCAGGGGCTGCCGTTGAGCTCCTGGACGGGATAGTTGTCGAAGACGCTGCCCTGGCTGATGGTACCGGCGTCCAGGGCTGGGGCATAGGCGGTCAGGGGCTTCATGGAGGAGCCCACCTGCCGGCGGCCTGTGGCGTAGTTCCAGCCCAGGTTCCGGTCCTTCTCCCCCACCTTGCCCACCATGGCCACAATGTTGCCCGTATAGGGGTCCAGAACGGTGATGCCGGATTGGAGGAGCTGGCCGTTGCGGCTGGTGACATCCAGATTGTTTCGGTCCTCATAGACGGACTCGGCAATGGACTGAATGTGGGGGTCCAGGGTGGTATAAATCCGGTAGCCGCTGTTATAAACCCGCTTCAGGGCTTCCTTCTCCGCAATGCCGTACTTATCCATCAGGCCTTGGGCCACGTCCCGGATGACCTGGTCCACAAACCAGGAGTTGATCTCCACCGCGCCCACGGCCTCCTCCACAATCTCATCGGCGGAGGTGGACCCGTCGGAGAACTGGAGGACCTCCGCCTTGGCGGCGTCTCTCTGGGCCTCCGTGATGAAGGGCTGTCCGGTTTTCGGGTTGATGACTTCGGCCATTTTATTCAGAATATAGCCCTGCCGCTCCTTGTTCAGCTCCCGGGGCGTGGCGGTGGTGCCGTCCTTCCGGGTGATGGTGATGGTGGACATGGGTCCGAACATGGAGGGATTGTTGGTAATGGCAATCAGGCTGGCGCACTCCGCCAAGTCCAGGTCCTTGACGTCCTTGCCGAAGTAGAACTGAGCCGCCGTCTGAACGCCGTAGCAGCTCTGGCCCAGGTAGATGGTATTGAGATAGAGCTCGAGAATGTAATCCTTGGTGTAATTTTTCTCAAACTCCAAAGCGCGGAAAATTTCCCGGACCTTGCGGTTGATATAGGGCTTGTCGTCCTCGGTCATGTTCTTGAGCACCTGCTGGGTCAAGGTGGATCCGCCCCGGCTGGCATCCCCCTGGAAGATGTTCAGCACGGCCTTGCCGGTGCTGAGCCAGTCCACGCCCTGGTGCTGGAAAAAGCGCTCGTCCTCAATCGCCACGGCGGCCTGCCAGAGGTATGGAGGCATCTGGCTGAATTCCACCAGAACCCGATTCTCCGGACCGTGGACTCCCTGGAACTCCACCCATTCTCCGGTCTCCTTATCCTTATAATAAATAAAGGAACTGAGGTCCATGGTATAATCCTCGGCCCGGACCTCCACGGCAGGAGTAACAGTGGTTTCAATGTACTGTTTTAAAAAATACAGTCCAATTCCCGCCGTGCAGACACCAATCAGCAGAATGGTCCAAAGGACCAGAAACAGCCCCTTGAAAAACCCCAGTATCCGGCGGCCAACGGATTTCCGCTTCCGGCGGGGCGGCGTCTCTCTTCTCTTATTTTCTTCCAAAATATTGCCTCCTTTTCCGGGAACAGGCCCCCGGAGGGACCCAAAAACCAGGCCAAAACCCGGCCAAAATTTGCCTATACTTGTGCATTTACTATTGTACCATCCCCTGTCAATATTGAAAATGTCATATTTCCCCGAAAAAAAGTTCCCGATTCGCATGAGTTTCGGGAATTTGGGCAAGCTACTCCCGGCTGCATGGGCGAACTTTTCGACTTTTTCACCATTTCCCCTCTTGCAATCGGCGGCAAAGTCGTGTAGAATACAGATAAAGCAGAAAAGGAGGCGCGCTCATGAGCGAGGCGTTTGGTCCCACCTTCCTCACGGTGACGGATGAGGACGGCCAGGAGCTGGTTTTGGAATTTCTGGACGCGCTGGAGTACAACGGCCAGCTGTATCAGGCCTTTTTTCCCGCCGAGACGGAGGGTGAAGCGGAAGACCCGGACGCGGGGCTGGTAATCCTGAAGGTATTGCATGAAGACGGCGAGGATATTCTCTCTACCCTGGACTCCGACGAAGAGCTGGAGGCGGTGTACGAGCAGTTTATGGAAACCCTCTTTGACGAAGAGGAATAAGCTCCGGCTGTATCGGAAAAGCGTATATAAAGTTACCCTGCGGGGTGCGTGATAGATCTTTTTTTAACCCACATTTCGTTATAAGGGACGCTGGATCAGCCCGTGGTTCGCAGGCCTCCCGGCTGCCGTTCG
>JAAWLO010000117.1 GCA_022797935.1 Oscillibacter sp.
CCCCATGTTTTTTGGCGCATCCAAAAAGAGAACATGGGGGAAACAGCGCCGCCTGTGGCGGATGCAGCAAGCCGCTTTCGAGGATGCGGCACGATTGGCCGCCCCGGCAGGGGCCGGGAATCCTCCCGCCGCGACGGTGCTGCATGGATCCAGCCAGCATCCTGGCTGCCATTCCCCCGCCCGTCAGGGCAAGCACTGCTTCTTCAAGCACCCAAAAGAAATCCCCCGATTTAAAAAGATAACCCTTTCTATTTGGAAAATATGTGGTATAATAAACCCACAAGGCAGACGGGAGCCGGCCAAAACCACCGCCCGCCTGAAAAGAACAAGGAGGTAAAAGAATGCAGACAAAGAAATTCCTGTCCCTGCTGCTGGCCGTTCTGATGCTGTTCTCTCTGAGCGTCAGCGTCCACGCAGCGGAGGAGGACGCGTCCAGCCTGGAAGGCCAGATCGTCATCCTCCACACCAACGACGTCCACGGCGCAATCGCCGGATACGCCAAGGTGGCCGCGCTGAAGGCTGAATACGAGGCCAAGGGCGCCTACACCCTGCTGCTGGACGCCGGCGACTTCATCCAGGGCGACCCCACCGTCAGCGTCAGCCAGGGCAAAACCGCCGTGGAACTGATGAACCTGGCGGGCTATGACGCTGCCACCATCGGCAACCATGAGTTCGATTATGGTTACGACAACTTCAAGAGCATCACCAAGGACGCCAAGTTCCCCATCGTCGCCGCCAATGTGCAGGTGAACGGCAAGGTGGAGAGCGCTCACACCGTCTTCACCGCCCCCGACGGTACCAAAATCGGCGTTTTCGGTCTCTCTACCCCTGAAACCGCTACCAAAGCCCACCCCGCCAAAATCAAGGGCGTGAGCTTCCTGGCCGGAGAGAAGATGTTCGAATGCGCCCAGAAGGAAGTGGAGGCCCTGCGGGCCGACGGCTGCAAGTATGTCATCTGCCTGGGCCACCTGGGTATTGACGACGAGTCCAAGGGCAACCGCTCCATCGACTTGATGGAGAAGGTGGAGGGCATTGACCTCTTTATCGACGGTCATTCCCACTCCACTCTGGAAGAGGTGAAGGCCGCTACCGACGGACTGCACTTCAAGGTCAATCTCACCTCCACCGGCACCAAGCTGGCTAACATTGGTGTAGTGACCATCGACGCCGAAGGCGCCATCACCTGCGAGAACCTCTCCACCGAGACCATGGCCGAGGACAAAGCCATCGCCGAGCGTGCCGCCGCCATCCAGAAGCAGATTGACGACGACTACGGCGCCGTCTTCGCCAAGACCGAGGTTCTGCTGAATGGCGGCAAAGAGCCCGGTAACCGCACCGAGGAAACCAATCTGGGCGACCTCATCACCGACGCCCTGGTCTGGGGGGCGGAGAAGAACGGTGAAAGCGTGGACGCGGCCATCACCAACGGCGGCGGCATCCGGGCCCCCATCGCTGCCGGCGACATCACCAAGAAGGACGTCAATACCGTTCTGCCTTTCGGAAACACCCTGAGCATTGTCAAGGTTACCGGCGCGGAGCTGCTGGAGGCCCTGGAAGCTTCTACTTACTGCACGCCCACCGCCATCGGCGGCTTCCCCCAGGTCAGCGGCATTGAGTTCGTTGTGGAAAGCGCCAAGGAATTCGCCGAGGGCGACCTCTATCCCGGTTCCACCTATCACAAGCCCGCTTCCATCAACCGTGTCACCATCAACTCGGTGGGCGGCAAGGACTTTGACGAGAAGGCCACCTACGCCATCGCTACCAACGACTTCATGGCCGCCGGCGGCGACACCTACTACGCCTTCTCCGCCGCCAAGACCAACTACGACCTTGGCCTGCCCATGGACGAGGTCCTGATGGACTACATCAAGGAAGAGCTGAACGGCACCGTCACCGCCGCCGCCTACGGCGAGCCCGCGGGCCGCATCAGCATCGGAACGGCCGCTCCCGAGACGCCCGCCCCTGCCGAGGAGTCTGTGGAAGAGCCTGCCCCTGTTGAGGAACCCGCCCCTGCCGAAGAAGTTACCCCCGCTGAGGAGGTCACTCCTGTCGAGGAACCTGCTCCCGTGGAAGAGCCCGCCCCTGTGGCTCCCAGCGTGCCGGAGGGCAGCTATGTGGTCAAGTCCGGCGACTGCCTGTGGAGCATTGCCCAGGACGCCTATGGCACCGGCCGTCAGTGGCAGGTGATCTACGAGGCCAACCGGGACGTCATCAAGAATCCCGACGACCTCCGGATCGGCCAGGTTCTGGTCATTCCCGCCGCCTGAGTACGAGCCAAAGCATAAACGATTCGCTCACTGCGGATAAAAAAGCCCTTGCCCGGAGCTATGCTCTGGGCAAGGGTATTTTTTCAGAGTTTCGTGCGTGTTCACAGGTTTCAGCATACAAGTTCATGGCGCAATGTCTGTCATTCCATCCAATAGGCGATTCCCGGCTTCTGCCGTTTCCCGGCGATACCCATTTTCGCAAAATCGTAATCCAGAAACCCATTACCGTCCAGGAAGTAAACCTCTTCTTTATAAAATGTAATAACCGTCTTTTAAAACGCTTCCAAAGAGCGATGCAGTTCAGTCAATTCGCTATTCGGTGAATATAGGTCCCTTTTGAGAAAAGTGTTGCTGAGGTATCACTTTGGCAGTTTTTATAAAACTAGGTTGATGCAGTAATAACTGTGTACTATAATTAGCTCGTAAATCGGAAATTGTGGAGGGAAATATGGAAAAACTTTTTTTATTGTTTATGCCTGTATTGTTAATGATAGTTGCCATTTTTTGTGCTTCATTTTCAGATATAATAGATACAGCAGTAAATGGGAATAAACAGGTTAAAAAAGTGATTGTCGTATTCAGTGTGGGAGTAATATTAGTTTGCACGATTGCTGTTATCGCAAGTATCTTATCGTGAATATCCAAGGGAGGAATATAGGAACACAGCCTCTGTGCCGTCCTGTTTTTTCACATAGCAAATATAGTTGGATGCGGAACCAGCTAATAACGGAACAGCAGCTTCTATCTGCGTTGCATGCTCCAATTCCATCATACGCATAAAGGCTTTGTATTCATCCTCTAATTCCTCTATGTGTATCAACCTATATCCTGGAATAAAGTCCATCCATTTCTGCTCTTTTATGTCTCTGTGTGTTCCTGCAAACCTGCCGTATATGAGGTTCAAAATTTCAGGAACGGGTTAATTTATAGTAGTCACCATCTGTTTCCAGGCAGGATGGAGCGCTCCTAAATGATCTTTGTATCCACGTCTCATGTTATCGGAAAGAGCGATGAACGCTACAAGCAATTTTTCCACCATAAATTTCTGCTTTATCCTTCGTTTATAAGAAAGTCTGTCCCTTTTCACCTTCGCGTTGAGAAACGCCGGAATGGGCAGTTCCCCATCACTGCAGCGGCCCGATAAACCGGAAATTGTTTTATAGCTTTTTAATGGGAAAAAACAGATAATTCTTCCCCGTCTGCGGACAAGTAAAATCATGAACCGCCCCCGCCAGAGGAATGGAATGGTCATTCAAATAGTTTATGACCTGGGAGAAAATATCATCTTCTCCGCATTCTGCATAAAGATATTCATAACCAGGCACGATCCACTTTGTCCAGCCATTTGGAGCTTCCGCATCATCTCTGCACTCTGCTCCCGCAAGATAAAGGCCTTTTGCGAAGCCTTCCCACGGTTTGAACATGCGCGAAAAGTCGGACATCACACCCCATATACCAACGATGTTTCCATTCGCATCTTTTTTGACTAACGTATGAATTTCTTCAAAATGAGAATTTGCATCAGCCCATAATCTTTGGACAAAGCCTTCCCCGTCCAGAGTAGAACCTTCTTTTCCTATTACGGCAAAGGATTCTTTTATACATGTTTCCATCTTCATATTTTTCCCTCTAATTCTAATCTGCCACAGCCAATCTTCTTCAAGCTGTAGCAAAACCGCCAGCGCCTGGTTCCATCAACGCAAACGGCAAACGAAACCAGCAGCTATCAAAACAGCCGGTCAGCCGTCCATTTGACACCGTCTTCTCATGCCTCCCTACAGCACTACAGCACCAGCACCGCCGTATACCCGCCGTAAATCGCCAGCATCAAAATCCCCTGCCAGCGGTAGAAGCGCTCTGTCAGCAGCGGAGGCAATACTGCCGTACAGCACAGCGCCAGACATACCGGCAGGTCCAGCGCCGTCGTCTGCCGTCCAATGGTCAGCATCCCGCCGGACGCCGCCGCGCAGGCCGGGAGAATCAGAGTCAGGTCAATCACATTGGCCCCGATAATGTTCCCCACCGACATAGCCGCCTCTTTCCGGGCAATGGCCGTCAAAGTGGTCACCAGTTCCGGCAGAGACGTGCCGATAGCCACCATAGTCACACCGATGATACTGGAGGGCACCCCCATCAGAAGAGCCAGTTCACTGCCATAGTCAATCAGCAGCCGGGAACCAATGACAATCGCCGTAATTCCCAGGGCAAAGAGGCTCAGCTTATGGGCCAGCTGCCGCCGGGAAATGCGCCGCCGTCCCTCCCGGCTCTCCGCCATACCGGAGCGGGCGTCCCGCAGACTGCTCCACAGGTACAGGCCGAACACTACCAGAAGCACCAGACTGGACCCCAGGGCCAGCCCGCCCTCCCGGCAGAGAATCATCAGCAGAGCCGCGCCGCAGACCATCAGGAAGGCCTTTTGTTCAAACTGCCTCCGTCCTATGGCCGAAGGAATGCACACCAAGGAAATTCCCAAAATCAATCCCAGGTTCGCGGTAACAGACCCTACGGCATTTCCCACCGCCAGATCCACCTCTCCCTGCAGCACACCGGTGACGGACACCGTCAGTTCCGGCAGGGTCGTCGCCAAAGAGACAATGGTAGCCCCAATGACAAAACGGGGCACGCCGGTGGCCCCGGCAATCCAGACTGCTCCATCCAAAAACCAGTCGCCGCCTTTGATAATCAGCAGCAATCCCAGGAGAAACAGCAATACCGCCATCCAGATTTCCATAAATCCCCACCACTTTCCCGAAATCCGGCGGAACCCGCTGTGAGGCATCCCGCCCCGGCGGCAAAGTTCCGCCTGTTTTCCGGCGTCCGGAGTCCCGGAAAACGGGATCCCAGAGGCTTACAGAAACAGCATATACGGCCTGTCAACACCTGTTTTGCCGAAGGGGGGCGAAGGCCTTTTCTTCCGGCAAAGGTTCTCAAAAATCTTCTGCTTCCCCCAAAAACTCGGAACAGAAGCCAATGCGTTTGGTCCACAGCTCCCGGCCTTCCGGCGTCCGCTCTTGAAACACAAATCCACCGGCCGCAAAGAAGGCCCGGCCAGGGTGGTCCGGTTCCAAAAGCACCGTCAGAACCTCGCCGCCGGCGGCCCGGGTGTGCTGCACCGCCTGACCAACAAGCTGGGTTCCCAGGCCCTTTCTGCGGTGGTCCGGGTTTATGTACAGATGGGCAATGCGCCCCGTTTCCGGCTCTATCTGGAGAAGGCCTACCGGCGTCTCCCCCAGAAAGCCCTCCAGGGCCAGCGTTCCGGCTGGAGGCCCCTCTTTCTCTTGGGGGCGGAACCACAGTCCAGGCTCCAGGGCATAGGCCCGGCGGACCGCTTTTTCCTCCGCCAGGTACTCCAGGGTTTTCAAGTGGCTGTTGTCATTCTGCCAGACCACCCGAAGACATGCGCCATCCCACTCCAAAAGAGAGACCGCCGTGTTATCGCCCGTGGGGGACTTGGCGCCGGTATCCCGGAGGGAAATCCCCTGGAGATTCGCCAGAAGCAAGCGGATCGCATAGCCGTGTGAAAAGAGAGCCAGGGTCTTCCCGGGGTTCTCCCGGGCAATCTGCTCCACAGCGGCACGAACCCGCGCCAGAACCTCCGCCGGGGTCTCCGCCCCCGGGATGGACCAGCGGTCCATGCGGCTGCCGAAGTCTGCCATCTCCTGGGGATATTGGCGGATAATGTCCCCCCAGGTCCGCTGTTCCCAGTCTCCTACGTAAATTTCCCGCAAAGCCCTCCGGCGGTGAAGCGGAAGTCCCTTGGGCTTGTAAAGCGCGGAAGCGGTCGCGCAGGTACGATAGAGGTCACTGGCGTAAACGGCGTCTACAGGCACGGCGGCAAAGCGTTTTTCCAGAGCCTTCACCTGACGCCAGCCCCGGTCCGTAAGGTTGCTGTCGTGCTGGCCCTGGGCAATGCGGTAGAGATTGCCCTCTGCCTCCGCATGACGGATGAGATAGAGCTTGGTCATAAAAATACGCCTCCTGACGGAAGTGGTTTTGGTTTTCCTTAGTATAGCGCATTTGCGGAATTTTGGCAAAGGGATCCGGCGGATTTTTTTCCGGCCCGGGCGCATACTAGTCCCGTGCCGAAAGGGAGTGTGAAGAATGAGAATGTGTACCGGCTTTTGGTTTGGTATGGGCGCTGGTCTGGTGGCCGGCGCTACAGCGGGGATGCTGATGCCCTACGGCAAGGACCCCATGAAAACACAAGTGGGGAGAAGTATCCACAAACTGGGTGTCGCTGTGGATCACGCCGTGGACAGCATTGTATCCGAAATGCGCTGAAACAAGCAGGGGCGGCCAATCCGCCCCTGTTCGTTTTTAGAAAAACCGGGCCAAAACGAGCCTGCGCAAAAAAAGAAAAATTTCTCTAAAAAAGTACTTGACATTTTTGAAACGCTCTGGTATCATAGCTATTGTTCCGGTGAGGTGCGCCGCAAGGCACTCCGTTACGGAAGGAACATTCATAGTTCGGGGGTATAGCTCAGCTGGGAGAGCGCTTGAATGGCATTCAAGAGGTCAGCGGTTCGATCCCGCTTATCTCCACCAAAAA
>JAAWLO010000011.1 GCA_022797935.1 Oscillibacter sp.
CGGTAAGGGGAATTTCTGAGCTGGCAGGGACGGCTGGACTCGAACCAGCGCATGAGGGAGTCAAAGTCCCTTGCCTTACCGCTTGGCTACGTCCCCATGTGACCATAAACTGCGGGAAAAAGCGGGGACCGGGGAAAAGCCCCGATCCCCTTTTTGTGGGGTGGGAGATGGGACTCGAACCCACGACACCCGGAACCACAATCCGGTGCTCTAACCAACTGAGCTACACCCACCACATATCAACCCTTTAGAGTCTCTGAAACAAACGCGAAGGAAAGCATGGTACGCCAGAAGGGACTCGAACCCCTGGCCTACTGCTTAGAAGGCAGTTGCTCTATCCGGCTGAGCTACTGGCGCAAATTTTGGATGGAGCAGGTGACGAGAATCGAACTCGCATCCCCAGCTTGGAAGGCTGGTGCCCTGACCATTGTGCTACACCTGCGTCTCCCTCGAATTGTCAGCTTAGTTAGGATACCACGGTTCTTCCTTCTTGTCAAGGGCTTTTTGCCCTTTTTTTCGCAAATTTGTCTTCTCCCATTTTCTCTTCTCCTGATCCTGAACATCAACTATTATGCCTGAAATCCAGAAAAGCCTGAAACAGCCGCCGCCCGGATGCCCGGTCTGCCAGCCGTTCCGGATGCCACTGCACCGCCCAGATGGGAAGCTTCTTGTGCGTCAGAGCTTCTACAATGCCATCCGGAGCCCATTGTGCCGCCTGAAGACCGCTTCCCAGCCGGTCCACCGCCTGGTGGTGGGCACTGTTGACCTGACAGAGTTCCCCGTACAACGCCCGCAGAGACGAGACTCCCGTACGGACAAGGTGCAGCCGGTCCCGGCCCTTGACGGCACTGTGACCAGGGATATCCTGAACCAGGGTTCCTCCCAAAAAGACATTTATGCTCTGCATTCCCCGGCAGATTCCCAATATTGGTTTTCGGGCCGCCAGGAACGCCTCCAGAAGGAACCATTCCGCTTCGTCACGCTCCGGCTCCAGTCCTTGAGAGTCCGTATTCTCCTGCCCATAGCGCCAAGGCTCCAGGTCCCCGCCGCCGGGAAGCAGCAGGGCGTCGCCCGCTGTCAAAGCCTCCTTCGCGCCGAAAAACACCTGTCCTCCGGCGGATGCTATCGCCTGGCGATAGTTCTCCCATTTCGCGGGGCATGTCTCACCAATCCAAATCGATACCACAGGTCTCTCCATGTTCTCCCCTCCTCCGCAACAGTCTATGCGCCGGAGGCCAAAACAGACCTCCCTCATAAACCGGCAAAAGCCTCCGGAGCAGCTGTCCGGAGGCTTTTCGCAAAAGAGATTACTGATGATTCGCAGTGAAGAAGACAAAGAACGTATTGCCATCTTCTTCCGCACCCTGCTGGTTCACAAAATATTCCTGGTGGGCAATGGAGAAATCCTTCTCAAAATTGCCGTCCGCCGCACCGTCTCCAGCGGGAACCTCGAAGACCAGATCGCCAGTACGCTCCTCGCTGACGCTCAGATCATATTCGCCGGGCAGCTGCTCATCCGAAATCGTATCCAGAGGCAGGTCCGAGCCGTCCTCCGTGATGGCGTAAGCAAAGTCCTCTGCCTCTTGGCCGCTGCTCCACTGGCACCAGAAGTCATCATCCCACATGGTAATGCTCTCGTTAAAGGTATTTTTGACCGTCATGTTGACTACCAATACCTGATTGCCCTCGGCTGGGGTGAACCCAGCATAGCTGTCCGTGGTATAGGCGCTGTTGACCGTGAAGTCTAAAAAGTAGCTGTGGACCGTGTCGCCCAGGCGGCCCTCGCCATAGCCGTCGTCATTGGCGTAGACATCACCGCTGCCCGCGCCGTCATTGGAAGAACCGCTGCTGCCAGACTTCCCGGAATCGCCGCCGCAGGCTGCCAGGGTCAGAACCAGCATCAGAGCCAGGGCCAGAGAGAACCATTTTTTCATTTGAACTATTTCCTCCGTTCTGTTTTCTGTTTGCCGTATGTTCCGGGATTCCCGGATGTACAGACAAGGAAAATATACTACGAAATAATCTGGAAGTCAAGTCAAAGAAGACCGGCAAAAAAGAAGGAGACACGCTGACAACTTGCACTTATAGCCAGCGCAGTTGAAAAGAATCCCGTGGGATTCTTTTCAACGAGCCGCCGCAAAGGCGGCGGTTCGAGCCGCATAGCGGCTGCCGGCGCATGGCTTCCTAGGAAACGCAACTGCGCTCCGCGCAGCGGCGGACCCCTGGTCCGCCGGTTGAAAAGGAGTTGCAACTCTTTTTCAACTGCGTTGACTATACAGATACGCATGCCAGATTAACAGGAGGGAACAGCCACATCTGTAGCTGCTCCCTCCTGCTGGCCATCGCCTCTGCGCAGGTTGCGGCGCCTCCCGCGCTTTCTATTGCAGGATCCCAAACGTTGCATTATATTATAATGACCGTAAAGCGGAGAGCTCAACATTCATAAAGAGGAGCTTCTGTGCTATCCGGGCCAGCCACTGTTTTTCTTCCCCGGTCAGTTTGTTGCAGCGGAGTTTGGTCTGCTTGCAGAACAGCATAATCAACCGCTCCAGCCTGCTGCCATTGAAACGGGACGGCACTGCGAACAGCGCCGCCCCAGCTCAGGGGATATTTTATCCCCCATTTGTTTGAACTTTATGCTGACACGCATTTTCAAACGGTCTCTACAGATTTACAGCCTATCCGCCCAAGACTGGAAGAACTTCGATACCCGGTCAGTAGCCCCGGCCAGTCCTACATGAGACGTCCGTACGCCGTACTGACCGCAATACTGCTGAACCAATGCCCGCGCCTGTGCCAACGCAGAGGAAAAGCTCTGGCCAAGGCCGCTCTTGCTTCCAGTATCCAGCTTGGAGAATAAATCCGCGATTTTCAGCTCGGTTTTTACTGCATCCCGATTTCCAGGCGTTCCGGCGGCATAAGATACGGTTTTGGCCCATGCCTCCGCCTTTTCTACCTGTGCCAGGCCTTTTTCATACAGCCGTCCCATACTTTGGGAGAACATCTGCCCGACCGCACCTTTATCCATGCCATAATAATCACTCAGAGATTTCGCAATCCCCATTTTGGCAAAAGCCTCTATATTATGCGCAGTCAGAGAACCGGAGGTCATTCCGCTGAATGTTTCCGACAATTCCCGCCCCGCCGCCTGCATATCCAAAAGCTGAGAAATCGTAACCTCTGCGCCGCCAACCGTAAGGGTGGTGTTTACGTTTTCAATATCCGGCGGGCCTCCATCTTTGAGCTGCTGGGCAAGCTCCCGGACAACCTCCGTCATTTGTCCCTGCATGCGGTTCACATCCGTCTGCGTGTAATTTCCGCCCGTGAAAAAATCCAGGGCATCCCGGACAAAATTCACATCGTTGATATTCCTATGCCGGAACACTTCATTTTCCCCTAGGGCTGTATATTCTTTGGCGGCGCTGAATAAAAAATCCGTGTCACGGTAGAAAAAACCATGAGTTGCTCCCCCGGACGCCGCCGCCTTGTTTGCATCCTCCGCGGTAAAAACACCGGGCTGAATCGTCTCTACAATCAGTCCCATGCCTTTGTTTTCTATGATGGTTCTGCCGTCGCAGGCACCGGCTGTCCCTTCGCTGAAATAGCCGGAAAGATCGATTACGCGGTCCCGGTTCTCACGCCAGATCTTATTCGCCTCTTCCTCCGCCCGCTTCCAGCGTTCTGCCATCGCGTCACCGTGGACTTTGACGCCCGGTTCACCCGCGGCGGCAGAAACACCGCCCACCTGTTTCACAAAGGGGCCGTTAAACAGGTTCGGATGGAGTTGGCCCGAGGGCAAAATGGTTGGCATTGACATCACGATATTCCTCCTTGTTCCTGCGATTTTTTAAGTGCAGAAGATTTTTAAAACAAAAAGACGCTCTATACCGCGCAGGTTCCTGCGGACATAGAAACGCCGGTCTTAACCGTATAAAGGCGCAGCAAACCCGCGGGGCTAGTTACAGCACCGCTTGCTTGCTTGCTTGCTTGCTTGCTTGCTTGCTTGCTTGCTTGCTTGCTTGCTTCAGGATGCTGGAAAACATGGTGCTTGTCAACCCCTTTTTGCCGAATATTTACTCTTGCTTTCTATATCGGCATTTCCCGGCCAAAATTTAAGAGTCTCCGCAAAAAAGCCGCCCTGTTTTCAAGGACGGCTTTCTGCAGCATGGGTTCCAGTATGGACGCGGCTTTTATTTCACCAGATAGCCGCCATCTACGGGGATAATCGCACCGCCCAGGTAGTCACTGGCATGGGAGGACAGGAAGATGCAGGCGCCCTTCATGTCGTCGCCGGTGCCCCAGCGGTTGGCGGGAATGCGGTCCGTCAGCTGCTGATAACGGGGATTCTTGGGGTCCAGCAGGGCGGTATTCATCTCCGTGGCCATGTAGCCGGGGGCAATGGCGTTGACGTTGACACCGCGGGCAATCCAGTCGTTGCTCAGCTCCTTGGTCAGCTGGGCTACGCCGCCCTTGGCCGCGCTGTAGGCCGGAACCGTCTGGCCGCCGAACCAGGAGCACATGGAAGCAATGTTCACAATCTTGCCGTAGCCCTTGGCCAGCATGATTTTGCCGGCCTCCTGGCAGAGCACGAAGACAGAGTTCAGGTTTACGTTCATGACCTCATCCCAGTCGCTCAGGGGGAACACCTCGGCGCTGTGCCGGCGCTGAATGCCGTGAGCCGTCACCAGAATGTCCAGGTCGCCGCCCAGCTTCTCCACACACTCCCGGAAAGCCCGATAGACCTCTTCGCGAACCGCCAGATTGGCCTTCACGCCGTGGCACTTGTAGCCCTGGCCGCAGAACTCCTTCGCCACATCAAAAACCTTGTCGGACGTGCCCACGATCACCACTTCACAGCCGGATTCCAGCAGGCCCTCGGCCATACCGCGGCCCAGGCCACGGGTACCGCCGGTGACAATGGCCTTTTTGCCCTCGATGTTGAATAACTCTTTTCCGTTCATACTATCCAGTCCTTTCTATTGTTCAAAATGTGCCGGTCGCACATGGGGGTTCAGCGCTTGATGTCAAAACTCATATCCATGAGACTTCGGATGCTCTTTACGTCGTCGGTGATATTCCCGTCACCGTGAATCGTATGCTTGATGACGCTGCTGGCCACGGCAAAATTGATCATATCCATGGGCTTATAACCGTGCATCATGGCATAAATCAAGCCGCTGGCGAAGGCGTCCCCGCCGCCCACCCGGTCCAGAATGTGGAAGGTGAAGCGCTTGCTCTCAAAGGTGTGTCCCTCGTACCACATGAAGGCCAGCAGGCTGTTCTCACTGCCGCTGTGGGCGTAGCGGACATGGCGGGCGATGCACTTGAGGTTGGGATACCGGGCGGCGAAAGCCTGAAAAATCTCGTCCTGCTGCTCGTACTCCGGCTGAAGGGGCACACCGTTCTTCCAGTCCCCTTTTCCATGGTCCCTCTCATCCCGCCAGAGGTGATAGGGCTCTATGCCCAGGAGTACGTCCACATAGGGAAGGCACTGGGTACAGAAATCCTGGGCCTCCTCCCAGCTCCAGAGGGCGGAACGGAAGTTGCCGTCAAAGCTGATGGTCATACCCTTTTCCCGGGCAGTCCGCAGGCAGTCCAGCACCAGCTTTCCGCAGCGGGGAGACAGGGCGGGGGTAATGCCGCTGAGATGCAGCCAGGTATAGCCCTCCAGCAGGGCGTCCAGGTCCAAGCGGGAAAAATCATACTCCGTAAAGGCGCTGTTCTTCCGGTCGTAGGTAACCTTGCTGGGCCGGATGCCATAACCGGTTTCCAGGTAGTAGGCCCCCAGACGGTGGGTCGGGGTCTCCTCCGGCGTACTGAGAATAACGGCCGCACAGTGAACGTCGTTGCTCCGAAGCATCCGCACGGCGCTCTTGCCCAGGGAATTGTTGGGCACCACCGTGAAAAAGCTGCTGTCCACGCCCAGGTTCGCCAGGGCCAGGGCAATGTTGGCCTCACTGCCGCCATAGCTGGCCTCAAAGGTGTTGGCTACCCGGATTTTGCCGTAGTTGGGCGGCGTGAGCCGCAGCATAATCTCCCCAATGGTTATAAAGCGGCTGGCAGGGTTCGTATTTCCCATAAGCGCGTCCTTTCCTTCCTTACGGCGTCACCAGAGCGCCGTCCCTGGACCGGGTCTGCGTCCAGGTGGTCACCGTGTTCTCGCAGGGATACTTCGCGGCCTCGGCCTCATTGAGGTCCACGCCCAGGCCAGGCTTGCCGTTGGCGTAGACATAGCCGTCCCGGTACTCCGGCAGGCCGGGGAACACCTCCAGCAGCGCGCCATGAGGTCCCTTCAGCTCCTGGATAACGAAGTTGGGCGGCTCAATCCCGGACCACTCCTGAACGCCGAAGTTCTGCGCCGCCAAGTCAATGTGGATGTTGGCGGCATGGGCCAGGGGGGACATATCGCCGGGGCCGTGCCAGGCCGTGCGGACGCCGAACTGCTCCGCGAAAATCTGAATCTTCCGGGCCGGGGTAATGCCTCCCGCCTGGGTGATGTGGACCCGGATAAAGTCGATGAGCTGGCCGGCAATGAGCTCCCGCCACTCCCGCGGGTTGTTGAACAGCTCTCCCTCCGCAATGGGAATGCTGGTCTGCTGCCGGAGATTTTTCAGCCAATGGATCTGCTCCAGCGGAACAGGGTCCTCCAGGAAGAAGAGGTCGTAGGGCTCCAGCGCCCGGGCCAGCCGGATGGCGTCCACCGGGGGAATCCGCTCGTGGACATCATGGACCAGCTGCATGTCAAAGCCAATCCGGGCGCGAATCTGGTCAAACAGCTTTACCGTATCCCGGATGTACTGCTTGGCGTCCAGATACATGCCATCGTGTGCGCCGGCGGGGGCCGTTTTGGGTATCTGTCCATAGGGCGCACCGCCGTAGCCGCCGCACTGGCACCGCAGGTGCGTAATCCCCATCTCCTGATAGCGGCGGATGTTGTCGCAGATTTCCTCAATATCCCGGCCGTCCACATGACGGTAGACCGGAACGGCCTCCCGGACCTTGCCGCCAAAGAGCTGGTACAGCGGCATGTTGGCCAGCTTGCCCTTGATATCCCACAGGGCCATGTCCACGCCGGAGATGGCGTTGTTTTCAATGGGCCCGTGACGCCAATAGGCATTCTGGTGCATCAGCTGCCAGAGCTCCTCGATGCACTCCGCGTCCCGTCCCACCAGCAGAGGCTCCAGATACTCCTCCACCAGATGCGCCACGGCCAGATGGCGGTAGGCAAAGGTTGCGCAGCCCAGGCCATAGAGCCCCGGCTGGTTGGTCTCCACCTTGACCACCACCAGATTGATTCCCTCCGGAGCGGTACAAATGGCCTTAACCCCGCTTATTTTTACTGCCATAAAGCATTCCTCCCTCAATCATTCTGCCCCGCTTCCCGCCGGGGACGCCGCCTGCGCGGCGGAATATTCCGGAAATTTTCCCTGCCGCCCAGTCCGCAAGCCTTCCGCTTTTCTGCTCAGCGGGCCTCTTTTTCCTCATAGGCCAGCACCTGACGCATAGTCACCTCCAGATGCTCCCGCATTTTGTCATGGGCCTCCTGACCGTCGCCCTTCCGCAGGGCCTCCAGAATAATGGTGTGGTACAGGATGCCGTTATAATCCCCAATGAGGCAGTTCATCTGCTCGTGATTGTTCCGGGTCTCGGCGAACACCTTGTGCAGGCTCTTCTCCAGCAGGGAATTTCCGGAAGCCCGGCTGATTGCCTCATGAAATTCAATGTCCGCCCGGACAAACTTCACCGGATTGCCCCGGCCCCGCTCCATCTGCTTGAGACAGCGCTCCAGCTCCGCGAAGATCTCCGGCGTGCAGTGCTCCGCAGCCATCCGGCAGGCCTCCGGCTCCAGAATCCGCCGGAATTCCAAGACCTTGTGAATATCCTGGCAATCCTCGGAGGTAATGCGGTTTTGGGCAATGTCCCAGCCGTCCGCCTGGCTGTCCACCAGGAAGGTGCCGCTGCCCTGGCGGCTTTTCAGCACGCCCACCCCCGTCAGGTACTGGTAGGCGGACCGCACGCTGGCCCGGCTGATGCCAAGCTCTGCGGCCAGCTGGTTTTCCGAGGGCACCTTCTGCCCCAGGACCCACTCGCCAGAGGCAATCTGCTCCTTGACATAAGCGAGGATTTGATTGGTTACCCGTTCGTTCTTGATAATCATGGATGCCTGCGCCCTCCCCGCAAAGTTGTATAACAACTGATGTATTTATCTTAGCATAATTTTCAAAATAGTCAATATAACTTTCAATATTCCATTTTTTTTGGAAATCCACACAAAAAGCCTTAGAAGTTTTTGCCATATGCGCCAGATTCATCAGATGTATTTCGCCGTTTTCGCCGTCTTTCCGCCCTCAAAAGCCCTTTCGGCGGCACTGCCCCTTTCCCCGCGCCCCTGTGCAGCGCATGTTCCGGCCGCAGCCCTCCCGGTTTTCCGCATTGACGGCCCCGCAGCGCAATGGTATAATTTCACCCGCTGTCACAGCAGTTTTCAGGAATTGACAAGAGGTATTTTGTATGAAATTGGAAACCATTGCCCGGACATTCACACGGCCCCGTATGGGACGCAGGCTGGCGGTCCTGACCGTCAGCCTGCTGGTCATCGGCGTCTGCGTCGCGGTATTCAAAACCGCCGGCTTCGGAACAGACCCCTGCTCCACCTTCACGCTGGGCGTCTCCGCTCACACCGGCATATCCTTTGGAACCTGCCAGCTGGTGTTCAATCTGCTGATGTTCCTCCCGGTTCTTCGTTTTGATCTCTCCCGCATCGGCATAGGCACCCTGGCCAACATGATCGGTGTCGGTTACGCCGCGGACTTCTGTATGTGGGTCATCGGGCGGCTCACTCCGCCGGGAGGCCTCTCCATGGAGGTTCGGATTTTGCTGTTTGCCGCCAGCATGGCCGCGTTTCTGATTGCCGCCGCGTTTTATATTGTCGTGGACCTGGGCGTCGCGCCCTATGACGCCATTCCGCAGCTGATTGCGGCTCATACGGAAAAGCTTAGCGCCCGCTCCATTCGAATGCTGTGGGACATCTCCATTTTGTCCATGGGATTCCTTCTGGGCTCCGCCGTAGGTCTGACCACACTGCTCACCGGCTTCTGTCTCGGTCCCGCCATTTCATTTGTCTCCGGCCGTGTGAAAAACTGGTTTGAATAAACACAAGCCGGCCTCCAAACACTTAGCCGCAAAAGACTCCCCGCGCGTTTTGTGCAAAAAGGACAATTCCCATTGACAGTTCTCCCAAATCATGTTACATTTGACTTAGTGCATGATGGTTTTACGACTGCCAATGATTACGCAAAGGAGGTCACCGTATGTTGTTCCAGACCACACAGGCTCACGAGGAACTGCGTGCCAAAATCCGCGCCTTCGCCGAGACGGAGGTAAAGCCCAACGCCATCCTCATGGACCAGGAGAGCCGGTTCCCCGCTGAGGCCGTGAAAAAACTGGCCGAAATGGGGCTGATGGGCATCCCCTATCCCAAGGAGTACGGCGGCGCGGGGCTGGACGTGCTCAGCTATGCCATCGCCGTGGAAGAACTGTCCCGGGTGGACGGCGGCACAGGCGTCATTCTGTCCGCACACGTATCCCTGGGTACCTGGCCCATCTTCGCCTTCGGCACCGAGGAACAGAAGAAGAAATATCTGGCGCCTCTGGCCAAAGGCGAAAAAATCGGCGCCTTCGGCCTCACCGAGCCCAACGCGGGCTCCGACGCCGGCGGCACCGAAACCATTGCCATTGACAAGGGCGACCACTGGCTGCTCAATGGCCAGAAAATTTTCATCACCAACGGCGGCGTAGCGGATACCTATGTGGTCTTTGCCGTCACCACCCCGGATATCGGTACCCGGGGCATTTCCGCTTTTATTGTGGAGAAGGGCTGGAAGGGCTTTACCTTCGAGCCTCACTATGACAAAATGGGTATCCGCTCCTCCGAGACCTGCCAGCTGAACTTTGACGACGTGAAGGTCCCCAAGGAGAATCTGCTGGGCAAGGAAGGCCAGGGCTTCAAAATCGCTATGGCCACCCTGGACGGCGGGCGGATCGGCATTGCCTCCCAGGCGCTGGGCATCGCCCAGGGCGCCTATGAGTCCGCCGTGGAATACGCCAAGGAGCGGGTTCAGTTCGGCAAACCCATCGGCTTTAACCAGGCCATCACCTTCAAGCTGGCAGACATGGCTACCCGGCTGAAATGCGCCCGAATGCTGGTGTACTCCGCCGCCGAGAAGAAGGAGGCCCACGAGCCCTACGGCGTGGACGCCGCTATGGCCAAGCTCTATGCATCGGAAACCGCCCTGGCCGTGACCAATGACGCGGTGCAGATCTTTGGCGGCACCGGCTTCCTCAAGGGTATGGACGTGGAGCGGATGTACCGGGACGCCAAAATCACCACCATCTACGAGGGCACCAGCGAGGTCCAGCGGATGGTTATCGGCGCGTCCATCATGGGCAAGCCCCCCAAAGGCGCCGGCGGCTCTTCCAGCACAGCGAAGAAGCCCGCGCCTGTCACCGGTGTGCGCAAAGGCATGATTCTGAAGGAAGGCGATGCCAAGGAGCGGGTGGACACCCTGGTGGCGGCCCTGAAGAAGGACGGCCACGATTTCACGGTGGGCATCCCGCTGGATACCCCCATCGCCCTGGCGGAACGGGTGGTCTCCGCCGGACAGGGAATCGGCTCCCAGGAGAACATGAAGCTCATTGAGGACCTGGCGAAGGCGGCGGGCGCCGCCATCGGTTCCAGCCGTCCCGTGGCCGAGACCCTCAAGTATGTGCCGATGAACCGCTATGTGGGCATGTCCGGCCAGAAGTTCAAAGGCAATCTGTATATTGCCTGCGGCATCTCCGGCGCGATTCAGCACCTGAAGGGCATCAAAGAGGCGTCTACGATTGTGGCCATCAACAAGAGTTCCAACGCGCCTATTTTTAAGAACTGTGACTACGGCATTGTGGGGGATGTGAACGAAATCCTGCCCCTGCTGGCCCAGGCCCTGGGCCTGGAGGAGAAACAGCCCGCGCCTCCCATGGTGAAGATGAAGCGGCCTCCCGCTCCCCGGCCCGAGCCCATCGGCAAGCGGTACGTGTGCGGCGGCTGCGGCTACGAATATATCCCCGAGCGGGGCGACCCCGACGCGGAAGCGGCCCCCGGCACCCTCTTCGAGAATCTGCCCGAGGGCTGGGTCTGCCCGGAGTGCGCCGAGGGGAAAGACCGGTTTATCGAATCGTGAGCAGCCGTATTCCGGCTTCCAACATTCATCTCTGACAAGGAGGTTCCCTTATGTACTGTGTACGCAATGTCACTGAGAATTTATATTGGGTCGGCGCCAACGACCACCGCCTGCATCTCTTTGAGAACATTCACCCCATCCCCCGGGGCGTGAGCTATAACGCCTATCTGCTGCTGGATCAGTCTACCGTTCTGTTTGACACCGTGGATTGGTCCGCCTGCCGCCAGCTGCTGGAAAATCTGGACTATCTGCTGGAGGACCGGCCCCTGGACTACCTGCTCATCAACCATATGGAGCCCGACCACGGCGCGTCCATCGAGGAAATTCTGATTCGCTGGCCGGACGTGAAGGTCATCTCCACGCCCAAGGCCTTCATGCTTATGCGCCAGTTCGGCTTCCACATTGACGGCCATGAGCTCATTGAGGTAAAGGAGGGGGACACCTTCTCCTTCGGCAGCCACACCGTTACGTTTGTGGAAGCGCCTATGGTCCACTGGCCCGAGGCTATGGTCACCTTCGACCTGACCAACGGCGTGCTCTTCTCCGCCGACGCCTTCGGCTCCTTCGGCGCGCTGGATGGCAAGCTGTTCGCTGACGAGGTGAACTTTGACCGGGATTGGATTGACGACGCCCGGCGTTACCTTACCAACATTGTGGGCAAATACGGGCCGCACGTCCAGCTTCTGCTGAAAAAGGCCGGGGGGATTCTGGATAAAATCCAGTTTATCTGCCCCCTCCATGGCCCCGTGTGGAGGAAAGACCTGCTGTACTTTGTGGACAAATACGACAAGTGGAGCAAGTATGAGCCCGAGGAAGAGGGTGTGCTGATTGCCTACGCATCCATGTACGGCAACACGGAATCCGCCGCGCAGGCCCTGGCCGCCAAGCTGTGCGAAAAGGGGATGAGCAACGTCTGGGTATACGACGTGTCCAACACCCACGTCTCTCAGCTGGTCAGCGAGTCCTTCCGCCTCAGCCACCTGGTATTTGCCTCCGTTACCTACAACCTGGGCATCTACCCGGTGATGCACGACTTCCTGATGCACCTGAAAGCCCTGAACTTCCAGAACCGTACCTGCGCCATCATTGAAAACGGCTCCTGGGCCATCAAATCCGGCGATTTGATTCAGAAGTTCTTGGAAAACGACATGAAGAACATGACGGTCCTCAACGACCGGCTCACCTTGGCTTCCGCCCTTCACCCGGACAGAACCCTGGACCTGGAGGCGCTGGCCGGCTCCATTATCGAATCCATGTCCAAAAAGTAACCACACGGCCGAACGGTCCCGCCTTTTGCACACCGGCGAAAGGCGGGACCAGTTTGTTCCCGGCAGGCGCATGCGGGCGCCTGCCTTATTTCATACGTCAAAATCCAGAACCACTTTGAACGCCTCGCGGGTTTCCAGCAGCTTCATGGCCCGCTCAATTTCCGTGAACGGAATGACATGCGAGTAAAAGTCCTTCGGGTTGACCGCGCCCTGCTCAATCAGTTTCACGGTCTCCGGCAAAATGTCGTATTCGCCGTAGGGGAAATTCAGCATGTGCAGACGCACATTGTTTTTCAGCCTGCTGGCGTCCAGCATGGTATCCCCCGCCTTCAGCACCCCCAGAGAACCCAGACATCCGCCCTCCTTCAGATATTGACTGCCCTCCAGAACAAGGGCGCTGCTTCCCACCGCGTCTACAACCAAATCAAAGCGTTCCCGGCCAATCGCCTCCGAAAGACAGCTCTTTCGGAAATTCAAGGTGCGGTCTGTACCCGCAACCCGTTTCGAATATTCCAGCCGTTCCTCAATCCCGTCAATCACGGTAATCTCTCCCGCTCCATACAGCTTCATGAAGCGCGCCAGGGCGGTTCCCATGGGACCTGCGCCATAGAAAAGCACACGGTCCCCAAGCTTCACGCCGAAATTTCTGGCCGCACTATGACATTCACAGAGCGAGAGCAGCACCGCAGCGTCCGGAAAGTCTATGCTTGGGGGAAACCGGCCCTGTTTCTGATAGAACGGTACGGCGGTCTCTTCGCATACGCCGTCTTCCACCATGGCTCGCTGGTCGCAGACCAACCCGAACTGCGCCATGCCGCCGTATGTCTTCGTATAGCCGTTTCCCACATCCGGACGAAGATTGGGGTGAATGAACCGGTCTCCCAGTTTGATATGGCGCACCTTTTCGCCGGTCCGAATCACCTCTCCGGCCCCTTCGTGTCCAAGCACTGTGGGAAAACCGCAGAATCCCTGGGCCGCGTTCGCCTTCCCATGGATGATGCCAAAATCCGTACCCGTACAGAAACCGCAGGCATGGACACGGCACAGGCAATCATAGGGACCCAGTTCGGGAACCGGGATATCATCCGCAATGATTACGGTATTTTCCTCTGTGACCACAACGCCTTTCATCCGTTCCATTGTCAGCCTCCCTGCCTCTGCCGTTCCAAATCCTGGTTAACCGGGTACAGCGCATTGCCCAGCGTACGGTAAACCGCGTACAGCCGGTCGTAGAGGGCCTTCGTCTCCTGCTGCGGGACAGCCGTCTTCCCCAGGCGGAAGGTTTTTTCGACAGCCTCTCCCGCGTCTTTATAGACCCCCGCTCCGATGCCGGCCAGCAGCGCCGCGCCCAGAGCCGTACATTCCCGCACGGCGGGAACCTCGATTTTCACACCCAATACATCCGCCTTAATCTGCAGCCAGCGGGAATCCATGGTTCCGCCGCCAATGGCAACCACCCGTTTCGGGCAACTTCCGCCGGAAAGCGCCTCCATAGTCAGACGCAGTTCAAAGGCCACCCCCTCATAGACCGCCTGCATGAAGTCCCCCCAGGTGTGGTGCGGCTGTATGCCGGCCAGGGCTCCTTTGGACATCTGGTCCCGCTGGGGGGAACTGCTTCCCCGCAGATGGGGCAAAAACAGCAGTCCGTTGGCGCCGGGCCGGCTGCCGCCGCTGCCGCCGGAGGCGGGAAACAACGTACGTTTGAACCAGTCAACCGACGCGCCGGAGGCCGGAATTCCGCCAGCGGTGTAACATTTCCCCGGGGCAACATGAAACCCGGCATGGAATCCGGCCCGGCTCAGGGACCGCGTATCCTGCATGCTGTCCACGCTGACCAGGACCTCTTCGCAGGTGCCGGAGGAATCCAGCGCCACGCCGGGAGCAACCACGCCCGCCGCCAGCGCCCCGCAAATGTGGTCGTGTCCGCCCGCAAAGACCGGCGTTCCCGCCTTCAGGCCGCACTGCGCGGCAGCAGCCGGCGTCACTTCCCCAATTTTTGTCCCCGGCGGCACCAGCTCCGGCAGAATGTCTCTGGGGATTCCGCCGTGGGCCAGCACTTCTTCTGACCAGGCTTTTGTGCGGACGTCCAGAAGCATCGTTCTGGACGCTATGGAATAGTCCATGGCGGAACGTCCGGTGAGGCGGCAGGCAATGAAATCCGGCAGGCAGTTCCAGCGCTTCATCCTTTTGAAGACGGCCGGTTCCTGTTCCTTCAGCCACAGAAGCTTGTTGGCCGTGAAGATATGCCGGTTTTTCAGATTGGTAATTTCAAACAGCCGCTCACTGCCGAAGGTCCGGCCCCACCAGTCCGGACAGCCTTCGGTTCGGGGATCAAACCAGGCGATTACCGGATACAGGACACGGCCGTCCCCGTCCATTGGAACCCCTGCCTCTCCCATGCCTGTAACGGCAATGCCGGAAACACCGCCGGTTCCGCAGGCCTCGTGCGCACCGGCCAGCCTTTGAAGCAGCTGACAGCAGATCTGCCAGAGCGCCTCCGCGTCAAAGATTCCGCCGCCTGCCTCCAAAAGCGTGAGAGGAGACGGCGCCCGCGCCTCCCCCGCAGTCCGGCCTGTCTCGTCAAACAGCAGCGCTTTGACATGGGTCGTACCCAGATCAAGGCCGAGTAAATACCGCAATCCGCTGCCCCCCTTCCATTGGCGCACACGCTGGAACCAGGAAGCGCTGCCCCATTTCTGTTCAGTACCGGTTTTCCGCTCCGCAGATATGGATCCAATCCTTCACAACCGGGCGGATGGCGGCTTTGATGGGATTCATGATGTCCGAGACGCTGCACGCCGGTCCGCCGCCCAGCTGCCTGCGCAGCTCCTCCAGATAGACCGCGTGAAGCTGGGTTCCAACATTGACCTTGGCAATGCCGTTCCGAATGCAGCTCCGCACCGTCTCCGCCGGTACGCCGGTTCCGCCATGCAGGACCAGCGGAATCGAAACGGCGTCGTTCACCTCCCGCAGCCGCTGAAGATTGACGTTTGGTTCCTGCCGGTAAAATCCGTGAGCAGTGCCGATGCCTACCGCCAGGGAATCCACACCGGTCTCCCGGGCCAGTCTCACCGCATCCGCAACGCAGACCAGGTAGTCCTCGCCCAAATACGCGCCCTCCGCATTCCGGCCCAAGATGCGGCCAATCTCCGCCTCCACCGCAACGCCGTATCGATGGGCATACGCCACAACCGCAGAGGTCTTTTCAATGTTTTCCTCCAAAGGGCACATGGACGCGTCAATCATCACCGACAGATAGCCGCAGTCCACGGCCCGCTTGCAGAGCTCCACCGAGCTGGAGTGGTCCAAATGATTGAAAATGCGTCCGCCCGACAGGTCGTAGGCCGTTCTGCCCATTGCCCCTAAGTACTCCAGGCCAATGGTCTCCGCCACCCGCATATTGGCCGCAATGTAAACCGGCGCCCGCTCTTCTATAGCCGCCTCCGCAATTGACAGCAGCTCCCAGATATCGGAATAGTTGAAAGCCGGAACGGCAAAGCCCGCCCGGTCCGCTGCGGTCAGAATGGATGGTTTGTCACATTCCATTTGGAAATTCACCTTCCTGCCGAAGGGAACGGATGGCCGGTCCCGAAACGTTCCCTTTCGAATTCTTTTATTTGATGATTGTATTCTATCATTTAATATCTATATTGTCAATATTACTTTTATATAATTTTATAAATTATCATATTCTATCATATTCGCTGGTGTCTTCCCCGCCTGCCCTGTGCAGAAATTTTCCGTAATCATGCGGAAACATTGACTTTGACACGGTTTCCTTTTATACTGATGGTATATTATCTCAAAATTGATTGGGTGGCATCGATATGTTAAATTTGACCAAACGTCAGAGCGAGATCTACCACATCATCAAAAGCCAAGGTTCCATGGAAGTGCGGGACTTGATTCCCCGCTTTGACGCCTCCGCCGCAACCATCCGCAAGGACTTGACGGCGCTGGCCCAGGGCGGCCTCATTTTCCGCACCCACGGGGAGGTTCATCTTGCCGGACAGAATGAGCGCATGCTTCCCTTTGCATCCCGCAGTTCCCTCCGCACAGAGGCCAAAAAGACCATTGCGGAGCTTGCGGTCCGCGAGATTCAGGAGGGCGAAAGCATTCTGCTGGATTCCGGCAGCACAACCCTTGAAATCGCCAAGCTGCTGGGGGAGTTCCAGCAGCTGACGGTTATCACCAATTCGCTTCCTGCCGTCCTCGCGATTCAGAATCCGCAGATTTCCATCATCATTGTGGGGGGAATCTTTCTTGGACAAAATCTCTCCATCCAGGGTCCCGAGGCGGAACGCTACCTCTCTCAAATTGAAGTGGACAAGGCCTTCATCTGCTCCAGCGGCGTGCGGCGGGATGTGGGCCTTGTGACCTCCAACTCCCTGGAAGGCCGCATCAAGCACAGCATGATTCAGGCCGCCCGCAGGACATACGCGGTTCTGGACTCCATAAAATTCCAGACCAGCAGCATTGAATTGTTTGCGGATTTCAGCGAGATTGACTGCATCATCACGGAAAAAGCCATCCAGGACCCTCTCCAGCAGGCCCGGCTGGCGCAGCTGGGCACCCGGGTCCTCATACCGGAGACCTGCGATACTTAACGAAGGGGCAAGGATAAACGAAAAACCGCCAGACGCGGCCTTCCGCGTCTGGCGGTTCTTTCTGCAGGGGACCAGGCTATTCGTAAAAGTACGGGCATTTCTTCAGCGACTCGAACTGCGCCAGGTCATGAGGAAATATCATTTTCGCGCTGTATTTCCGCTGGAGCTTCCGCAGCTTTTCGATGCTTCGCTGGAAGCCGAGACTGTCGTACAGGATGCCGGGGGGCAAGACGGGAGGGCCATAGTTTTGGGCCGTGTACACCGCGTCGCTGGGGAAGATCACCGTTTCCCGTTCCAGATGCACCAGCAAGCCCAGAACCGCCGGCGTATGGCCGGGGAGCTCAATGGCCTCAATCCCCTCCGCCAGCTCCTGGTCACCGTGAATCAGGTCGTAGCGGATTCCCGGAACGTGCATATTTTCCCGGATGAACACATAATCCTCCTTGTCATAGTCCTGGTGCGTTTCCCTCAGCGCATTCACGTAATCCGCTTCATAGGTGACGACACGCTGTCCCGCCTTCGTGTGCGAGAAAAAGCCCAGGCCGCCATTGTGGTCGTGGTGCGAGTGGGAGAGAATCAGCAGGTCTATGTCCTCCGGCTTCAGGCCCACCTGACTGAGCCGGTAATCCAGGAAATCCTCCCGCTTCACGTCAAAGAGAATGTCACGGCGCATAGCCGGAGAGAGGCGGTCCCCTTCGTCTCCTGGGCAGTTGCCCGTGTCATAGAGGATGTAACCGGCTGTGGGATGCCGGAAGAGAACCGCCATAACCGGAACCCGTTCCCACACGGCCTGGGGACGCCGGTTTTCCACGGTCCCCCTGTTTTTCCCCGCGTAGCTGATGGCCTCGTCATGCTCCAGGTATCCCATGGGAAGAATGGTGTACGCAATGCCTTTCATCTGGATGACTCCCTTCGTTCAAATGATTATGCGGGCTTCCGAAGATTGCTCATAGTCACGGCAAACAGCAGCACCAGGCCATTGATGATCCACTGCAGGTACTGGTTGAGATTCATCATGGTCATCCCATTGGCCAGAACGCCCATAATACAGGCCCCCACGAATACATTTACCACCTTGCCCTTGCCGCCGCTCACGCTGATTCCGCCAAGAACCGTGGCCGTAATCACATCCATCTCAAAGCCGCCGCCCACGGAGGGCTGGCCGGACCCCAGACGCGCCGCCATCAGAATGCCCGCCGCCGCCGCGAAAATGCCGCTCAGCACATAGGTCCCCGTAATCGTCCGCTTCGTGTTGATGCCGGCCAGTCTGGCGGCTTCCTCGTTGCCGCCGGAGAAATACACCCTCCGTCCAAGATAGGTTTTGTCCAGATACCACCAGGCCAGAAGATAAAGCGCAATTGTAATGACCAGCGGAACGGGAATCTTTCCAAAAAGATAGCCCTGGCCCCAAAACTTGTAAGACGCCGGCAGATTCTTGACGGGTACCGCGTTGGTAATCAAATACGCAATTCCTTTCAAAATGGTCTGGGCGGCCAGCGTGGCAATCAGCGCCGGAATCCGGAAGCGCGTGACGGCAATACCGTTCACCAGGCCAAACACGGCCCCCAGCAGCAGCGTGACAACCACGGAGGCCGCCAAAGGAAGCCCCATATCCGCAGACATCTTGGCGCACAGCACGCCGGCCATAGCCAGCATGGAGCCTACGGAGATGTCAATTCCGCCGGTCAGCATAACCAGGGTCATGCCAATGGCCGCAATGCCGGTAAAGGACATCTGGCGTCCGACGCTCAGAATGTTGGATACCGTCAAAAACGAGGGACTTGCCAGCGAGAAAATAGCGATCTCGAGCAGGAGAATCCCAAACACACCATAAGTACTGTATAGATTTACAAACGAAAGCTTCCTGTCCATATTGCGCTCCCTCCTCAAACGTCTGCGGATACATTGGACGCATAGCTCATCAGGAGATTCTGCGTCGCTTCGCTTCCGGCCAGCTGCCCGGTGATGACGCCCTCGTACATGACCAGGATGCGGTCCGACATGCCAAGCACCTCTTCCATTTCCGAGGATATGAGGATGACCGCCTTTCCCTGCGCCCGCAGAGCGTCCATCAGCAGATAAATTTCCGCCTTTGCGCCGACGTCGATTCCCCGCGTAGGTTCGTCAAAGAAGAGGATGTCCGGCTGCGCCGCCAGCCACTTGGCCAATACAATCTTCTGCTGGTTTCCCCCTGAGAGGCTGCTCACCGGATCCTCCACGGAGCCCAGCTTAATGGAAAGCGACTGGATGTACCGGTCCGTCAGCTCCTTTTCCCGCCGGCCGGAGACGGTGAAAAACCGGCTGATCTCCTTTTGCCGCAGGAGGGTCATATTGGATTTGATGGGCTGATCCAGGTGGATGCCCTGCCGTTTCCGGTCCTCCGGAATCATGCCGATTCCCTGGGAAATCGCCTGGATGGGCTTTGTCACCTTCACTTTTTTCCCTTTTATGCAGATCTCTCCGGACTCCACAGGGTCCGCGCCGAAGATGGCCCGAATCACCTCGGTCCGTCCGGAGCCCACCAGGCCCGCAAATCCGAGAATCTCCCCTGCGCGCAGTTCAAAAGAAAGGTTCTTCAGTTTCCTGGTGCAGAGGTTTTTTACCGACAGCACCACCTCGCCGGGCGCCGTCACCCGTTTGGGGAATTCCGTGCCCAGCTCCCGCCCCACCATCCGCGCAATAATCTCCTTCTGCGTCGTCTCCGCCGTGTTCAGCGTCGTCATGACATGGCCATCCCGCATGATGGTCACCCGGTCGGAGAGGTCCATAATCTCATCCATGCGGTGGGAGATGTACAGAATGGTCAGGCCGCTCTCTTTCAGTTTTCGGATCAGCCGCAGAAGGGCCCCGATTTCCTTGTTGGTCAGCGCCGCTGTCGGTTCATCCATAATCAGTACCTTGCAGTTGTCTTTCAGCGCTTTCGCGATTTCCACCAACTGGCACTGCGCCACCGACAGATCGCGGGGAAGCGCCTTGACGTCCATGCGGACCTCCATGCGGTCAAAAAGCTCCCCAGCCTGCCGGAGCATCGCTTTCTTGTCCACCAGGATGCGGCCTCTCCGTATCTCGCTGCCGATAAAAATGTTTTCATAGACCGGAACCTCATTTACCATATTGAATTCCTGGTAAATCATGCGGACGCCTGCGGCCCTTGACTCTGCGGGCGTCAGCTTTTTGTATTCCGCGCCGTCTATGAAAACCGTGCCCGCCGTGGGGGCAACGGCACCTGACAGAATCTTGCACAGCGTGGATTTTCCCGCGCCATTTTCCCCGGCCAGCGCGTGAACCTCTCCACGCCGGAATGAAAGATCCGCTCCGGCCAGCGCAATCGTGCCGCCATACCGTTTTTGTATCCCGTGGGTTTGAATGATCGTTGCTTCACTCATAAGCGCTCCTATTGACAGAACACGGATGCCCGTGTGTGAAACCTGCACCCGTGTTCTGCGCTTCCAAATATGAATGTTGAAAAAGAACCTTGTTTTTATTCGATTCCGAGATAGGCGGCCAATTCCGGTTTCAGCGTATAAACCGGCGTCTGCGCCAAGTAGTCTTCCACATTGCCGGCATTGACCGCTGCCACGGCGGCATAATAGGGCGCGTCATAGTCCAGTCCCGCCGCGGCCAGGGAGACGTTCTGCACCAGCTCGTAGCCCATCTGCGCCGTCAGCTTCGCGTTGGCAATAGAGAGTCTGTAGGGCGTGCCCTCCTGGATGTAACCCAGGGCCTCGGAAATCCCGTCGCAGCCCGCCACAAAAAATTCTTCCTGGGGCAGAGACGAGGAGATCACGGCCTGGTAGGCTCCCACAGCCGCAGAATCCTGGGCGCACAGCACCACGCGGGTTTCGGGATGGGCCTGGAGCACGCTTTCCATGGCGGTCATAGCTTCCGAGGTGTTGTCGGTTCCGGCGTATTCCAGCCAGACCAGCTTCCCGGCGTCCTTCACATTCTCATTCACACCGTCCACAATGCCTTGGTACCGCTCCATGACTGCGGCATTCTCCGCCTGGGCAAAGCTCATAATGGTGGCCTCGCCGCCCAGGATTTCGTCAATCCATTTCGCGGCCTCCTCCCCCTCCGTGTAGCCCCAATCGTATTCGTCAAAAACGAAATTGAAGGTCACATTTTCCATCGAGGGATAGACGCCCACCTTGATGCCGGCTTCCATCGCCTTTTGAATCACATCTTCCACGGCGCTGGTGTCCAGGGCATTGAGCATGATGCCGTCCACGCCCATGCTGATAAAGTCCTCAATCGCCTGCACCTGTGTGGCGACATTTCCGCCGCCGTCTACCAGATTGATGCTCACCGTTCCCTGGGTGTCCTTCCGAAACTGCTCATAGCCCTCTGCGTACTGGACAAACACCTCGTTGGCCAGGTCCATCACGCAGCAGCCTATGGTGATCTTGGCACCGCTTCCTCCCGCGTTTTCAGGGGCGGGCTCCTGGTTCGGCGCACTGCCGCACGCGGTGAGCGCAAACACGGTCAGGAGGGAGGCCAGCAGGGTGCGCGTTCTTTTCCTCTTCATCTTCGTTACCTTCCTTTTTTATTCGTATAGCCAGCGCAGTCGAAAAGAATCCAAGGGATTCTTTTCAGCAAACCGCCGCTAAGGCGGCGGTTTGAGCCGCAAGGCGGCTGCCTGCGCCTGACTTCATAGGAAACGCAAATGCGCTCCGCGCATCGGCGGCCCCATGGCCCGCCGGTTGAAAAGGAGTGGCGGCTCCTTTTCAACTGCGTTCACTCTATCATGCCGGCGGCATGACCTTTACGGTGCGCCTCACTTTATCCATTCGTGCAGTTTATAGGTGGGATAGTTCCATGGGTCGTGGGGAAAGATCCATTTCGCGTGCAGCTCTTTCTCCAATTTAAGAAGCCGCTTTCGGGTTCTCTGGAAGCCCAGCGAATCATAAATGCTGCCGGGAAACGCCGTGCCGCGCAGGCAGACCTCGGCCGTAACCGCGTCGCTGGGCAGAATGTACGCCCCACTCTCCAGGTGAAGCACCAGCCCCGCCACCGCCGGGGTGTGTCCCTCCAGCAGCAGCACGTCAACACCGGGGAACAGCTCCGTATCCTCCTCCAGAAGGTGATATTCCGCCCCGGCGACGTCCAGATTCCTGCGATAGTAGCCGCTGTCGGAATACCCCGCACTGGTCTTATGCGTTTGAACCAGCGCCCAGGCAAAATCCGCGTATGGCACGTACACATTTTGAATCGCCGCCGTCCCCTGGAACAGCTCCAGGCCGCCTATATGGTCCCAGTGACAATGGGATAGGATGATGGTCCCAATATCATTTACGGTGAGGCCCACTTTCTTCAGCGCCTCGTCCGCGTATTGGTCTCTGGAAACTTTCACAGGATTTTGGTTCCGGTGCTCCTCCGGACGGCGGTCAAGCTCCTCCCCAGGACCCAGGCCCACATCGAACAGGATGTACCCTGCCTCCGGATGCCGGATCACGGTGTACAGGTAGGAGAAGGCCTGCCAGACATCCCGGCTGCCCTGGGGATTGTCCGCCGCAGCAAAACCGTATCCCTGAAAATTCCAGGCAATGTCGTTGTAGCCCGTACCGCCGGACAGCAGCGCGAATTCCAGTCCTTTCATCTTCTTCAACTCCTTCGCGGCAAATCGCAGGGGGACCGCCGCCCTGGCGGCTGCGGATCAGCGGGGCTCCGATTCAGATGGGCCGCTTTCAATTTCTTTCATTTATCATCTTTGCATAATTATTATATATCATTTTATTTCATATTTGTCAAGATTTTTTTCGATTTCTGTCATAATGTGCGTTTGGGCCTGTCATTCTCTGTTTTCCGGAAACAGAAGCGCAAAAAAGCGCTCCCCCGCAGGGGAACGCTTTTTCCAGATAACGGAAGACATCTGTCCGTCTACTCGCTGGCTTTGAAATTATAAACCGGCTTGATGATCTGGACAATTTCGGCCGTGGGGTGAATATTGTCCACGATATCCTCCAGCCGCTTGTAGGCCATGGGACATTCGTCCAAGGTGCCGGAGCAGACGGAAGTCGTATAAATTCCCTCCATCTCCTTTTTGAACTGCGAAACCGTGAAGGACTGTTTCGCCTGCGCCCGGCTCATGAACCGTCCGGCGCCGTGGGGCGCGGAGAAATTCCAGTCCTCGTTTCCCTTTCCCACGCACAGCAGGCTGCCGTCCCGCATGTTAATGGGAATCAGCAGCGGTTCCCCGGCCTTGGCGGATACCGCGCCCTTGCGCAGAATCATGGCCTCTGTGTCAATGTAATTGTGTATGGTGGTAAACTGCTCTTCCACATGGAGCTTCATCCCCTTGACGATCACCTCCAGCATGGCCTGCCGGTTCCACGCCGCAAAGCCCTGGACCAGCTTCATGTCATGCAGGTAACGGTCAAACAGTTCGCCGGAGACATAGGCCAGGTGCTGGGGGATCGCGGTGTTCTTCTGGCTCTTCAGCCGCTTCAGCTCCTTTTGAATGTCTTTCTGCCGTCCCGCCGCCTTCCAGTCCTGAATCATCTGCTGCACCGAGGCGTCATCCGTGTGGTTCAGCACCTTGTAGCCCTCCTCCTGATAATAGGAGGCCACTTCCTTTCCCAGGTGACGGCTTCCGGAGTGGAGCACCAGGTAGAGTCTCCCCTCCCCGTCCCGGTCCACCTCAATGAAGTGGTTGCCGCCGCCTAGCGTGCCAATGCTCTTCTCCGCCCGCAGCAGGTCCACTTGTTTTCCGCAGGACAGTTCTTCCAGACCGGCGCGGTCCGCATACCGGTGGGCCTTTTCCCGCACACTAAAACCGGAGGGAATTTTTTCGCGTATCAGCTTATCCAGCTTCTGCAGCTCCAAATGAGACTCCCGTATACGGACCGTCTCCATGCCGCAGCCAATGTCCACCCCCACCAGATTCGGAACCACCTTGTCTGTAATGGTCATGGTGGTCCCAATCGTACAGCCCATTCCGGCGTGAATGTCCGGCATCAGGCGAATCCGGCTTCCCGCTGTAAACGCCTGGTTGCAGAGCTCAATCACCTGGGCAATGGACGCGTCGTCCACCACGTCTGTGTAAATTTTCGCGGAATTAAATGTTCCCTTTACTTCAATCATGCTCTCCTCATTCCGCTCCGCCCGCCGGACCGCCGCTTTTCCGCCTGCTTACAGCTTCCGCAGGGCGTCCACCAGGGCCGTTTTGCCCTCGGTCTTCTCATCCTTCCACTTGATAATCCGGGCAGGACTGCCCGCAACCACCGCATTTTCCGGCACGTCCTCAATCACTACCGCACCGGCGGCCACCACGGCATTCTTCCCTACATGGACACCTTCGATCACCACGGCGTTGGCGCCCACCAAAACCCCGTCTTCCACCACCACCGGCGTGGCGGAGGCGGGCTCCACAACGCCGGCCAGCACCGCGCCGGCGCCGATGTGACAGCGGTCTCCGACCATGGCCCGGCCTCCCAGCACCGCGCCCATGTCAATCATGGTGCCCTTGCCGATGACCGCGCCGATGTTGATGACCGCGCCCATCATGATGACCGCGCCTTCGCCGATTTCCACCTTCTCCCGGATCACCGCACCGGGCTCAATCCGGGCCGGGATGCCCTTCAGGTCCAACAGGGGCACGCCGGAGTTCCGGCGGTCGTTCTCCACCACCAGGTCCACGATCTTATCCGCGTTGGCCTCCAGAATGGGACCAAGTTCTCCCCAGTCGCCGAAGACGGTCTGACTCAGACGCGTGCCAAAGACCAGGGCGGAGCCGAAGTCCACCTCCTCCGTCAGATTCACGTAGACCTTCACCGGCGTCTTCTTTTCCGATTCCGCAATATAATTTATGATTTCCTGCGCGTTCATAGGACGTCACTCTCCAAACAATATTTTTTGCAGGTCATACACGCCGTTGGCCCGCCCCGGCAGCAGCCGCGCCATGTGCAGCGCGCCATTGACAAAAATCTGCCGGCTGGCCGCCCGGTGGGTAAACTCCAGCTCCTCATCCGGGCCGAAAAAGTGGACGCTATGGGTTCCCGCCACGGTGCCGCCCCGGAGGGCATGGACACCGACTTCCCCCTTCTTCCGCCGCCCGGTGTTTCCCTCCCGGCCATAGACCGGGCGGAGGGTCTGCTCTCTGTCCAGAGCACGCAGCAGCAGTTTGGCGGTGCCGCTGGGGGCGTCCTCTTTCTGGTTGTGATGGGTCTCCGTCAGTTCTATGTCAAAATCCGGCCGCAGCACGCCGGAGACCTCCTCCAGCGCCCGGACCAGCACCGCAATCCCCAGGGAGAAGTTGGCGGACCACAGCACCGGCGCGTGCCGCCCTGCCGCCTCCAACTGCGCAAAGGCCCGGCTGTCCAGACCTGTGGTGCCGGAGAGCAGCGGCGTCCCGGTACGGCAAACGTAAGAACAGATTTCCGGCAGGGCATCGGGCCTGGAGAAGTCTATGGCCACGTCGGCCACCCTCCCCAGCTGCCCCAGACGGTCCAGGTCGTTTCGTCCAAGGGCGGCCGTCACCTCTTCCCCGGCGGCCTGGGCGGTCTCCTGAAGCAGGCGGCCCATCTTTCCCCGGCCAATCAGCAGGTATCTCACAGCAGGCCCGCCTCCCTCATAGTCGCTTCCAAAACAGCCTGATGCTCTCCGCTCAGCTCACACAGCGGCAGGCGCAGGGGCCCGGCGTGCAGGCCCAGCAGATTCATGGCGGCCTTCACCGGAATGGGATTCACCTCTATAAAGAGGTCGTTCATCAGCTTCAGGTACTTCAGATGATTCGCCAGGGCCTGGTCCTGCCGGCCTTCCGCGTAATCCCGCACAATCTGATGGCACATCTCCGGCATGACGTTGGCAAAGACGGAAATCACGCCGCTGCCGCCGATGCTCATCAGGGGCAGGGTAATGTCGTCGTTGCCGGAGTAGAGGGCGAAGTCCGGCCCTACGCAGTGGGCAATCTGCATGGCGTAGGACATGTCGCCGCTGGCCTCCTTGATGCCGCAGATCTGGGGGTGCTTCGCCAGACGCTCCACCACGGAGACGGGAATGGAACAGCCCGTGCGGCCCGGGACGTTATACAGCAGGCAGGGAATCTTCACCCGGTCCGCCGTCTCGGTGAAATGGCGGAGCATCCCCTCCGGATTGGCCTTGTTGTAGTAAGGGGCGATGAGCAGCAGGGCGTCCGCCCCCATGTCCTGATACTCGATGCTCTTTTCCACCTGCGTGGCGGTGCAGTTGGAGCCGCTGCCCACCATGACGGGAACCCGTCCGTTCACCACCTTGATGGTGTGGGCTACCACAGAGGCGTCCTCCTCATGGCTCATGGTGGGGTATTCACCGGTGGTGCCCAGGGTCAGGATGCCGTCGGTTCCGGCGGCAATCTGCCGCTCCAGCAGGCTGGTCAGCGCGTCGAAATTCACGGAGCCGTCGGGATGGAAGGGGGTAATCATGGCCACAATGGAGCCGGTGGGATTGTTGAACTTCATTTGCGTATCCTCCTGGGTACATTCAAAATTGTAAATCCAGAGACAGAGCCCGAACCCTACAAAAAAAGCCGGCAGAGACACGCTCCTGCCGACAGCTTCCACGCCGATGGTCCGGCATGGCGCTCTGTAAGCGGATAGCGCACCCGCGGCGCACCGCCGCGGACAGTCCCGGAGGTCTTCCCCCGCGGGCCCACCCGCCGCCCATGCCTGGACGGAAGGTTCGGCGGACTTGCCTCCGCCGCGTTCACAGCCTGCCGGCTCCCGCGACCTCTTCGCCTCCGCGCCTCTATCTCCTTTTTGGTTACAGCCAGCGCAGTTGAAAAGAATCCAAGGGATTCTTTTCAACAAACCGCCGCTCAAGCGGCGGTTCGAGCCGCAAAGCGGCTGCCTGTGCATGACTTCATAGGAAACGCAACTGCGCTCCGCGCAGCGGCGGACCCCTGGTCCGCCGGTTGAAAAGGAGTGGGTACTCCTTTTCAACTGTGTTGATTCTATCATATCATCGCCGCCGTCCGGTTGCAAGGGGGGATTGCAAAAAAAGCGCCGCCTCTGCGGAATTTTCTCTTGTCGAAATCGCTGAAAAGGCCGCCGCCCCCTGTTGCGGGAGGGAGGATGATGGTATCATAAGGACACATCTGAAAAAAGAGGTGTTTTCATGCTGCCTGTCATTCAATACCGCCGCGCCCTTCACCAAATTCCGGAGCTGGACGACCAGCTGCCGGAGACCACGGCCTTCGTCCGCCGCCGGCTGGATGGCCTTGCGCCCTTCTCCCCCATCCCCGGAAGCGTCTGCGCCTTTCTGGACGCCGGAAAGCCAGAGACCGCCGCCTTTCGGGCGGACCTGGACGCCCTGCCGGTGACTGAGCGCACCGGCCTGCCCTATGCCTCCCGCCACAGCGGCGTCATGCACGCCTGCGGCCACGATGGCCACACCGCCCTTCTCCTGGCCCTGGCGGACTTTGCCGCCGCCCATCGAACGGAGCTGCCCCGAAACGTCCTCTTCCTCTTCCAGCCCGCCGAGGAGACCACCGGCGGAGCGGAGCGCCTCTGTGCCTCCGGTCTTCTGGAACAGTACCGGACGGCCCGCGTCTTCGGCCTTCACCTCTGGCCCGGCTTGGAGGCAGGCCGCATCTTCTCCCGTCCCGGTCCCCTGATGGCCCGGTCCAACGAGGTCACCGTCACCATCACGGGAAAAAGCGTCCATCTCAGCCGGGCCGCCGAGGGCCGGGACGCACTGGCCGCCGGGGCGGAGTATCTCCTTCGGGCCTATGCCGCCCTGGAGGACTGCCTGCCCGCCGATGAACCCCGGGTTCTGCGGTTTGGCCGCATGGTCTCCGGCACGGTGCGCAACGCCGTCAGCGGCGAGACCTGTTTGGAAGGCAGCCTGCGGACCTACCGGGATGAAGTCCAGGCCCTGTGCCGCCGCCGGCTGGAGGAGGTTGGCCGGCAGCTGGCGGCAGAAACCGGCTGCACGGTGGATGTCCATCTCAGCACCGGCTATCCCGCCGTCTGGAACCACGAGGGCCTCTGGGAGACGGTGTCCCAGGCCCTGTCTCCCTGCCTGCTGGAAGCCCCGGCCCTGGCGGCAGAGGATTTCTCCTTCTACCAGCGGCAGGTACCGGGGCTCTTCTTCTTTTTAGGCGTTGGAAACACGCCGGAGCTTCACGCGCCGGACTTCTGTTTTGACGATGAGGCGGTCCTGCCCCAAGGTCTGGCGTTTCTGACCCAGCTGCTCCTGCTGCCCTAGACTTACTTGGTGCCGAAAATCCGGTCTCCCGCGTCGCCAAGGCCGGGGACGATGTAGCCGTCCTCGTTTAACCGCTCATCCACTGCGCCGCAATAGATATCCACATCCGGATGATTCTTCTGAATGCGCGCCACACCCTCCGGCGCGGCCAGGAGGACCATCAGCTTGATGTTCTCACAGCCATACTCCTTCATGAAGCCAATGGCCGCGTCGGCACTGCCGCCGGTGGCCAGCATGGGGTCCACAATCAGCACATCCCGCTCCGCAATGTCCTTGGGCATCTTGCAGAAGTATTTCACGGGCTCCAGTGTCTCCTCGTCCCGATACAGGCCAATGTGGCCAACCCGGGCCCCGGGGACCATCCGCAGCACGCCGTCCACCAGACCCAGACCCGCCCGGAGGATGGGCACCACGGCGAATTTTTTGCCCTTGAGCGTGGGTGCGGTGGTGGTGCAGATGGGGGTCTCCACCTCCCGGGTGGTAAGAGCCAGGTCCCGGGTGGCCTCATAGGTAATCAGCATCCCGATTTCCGATACCAGCTCCCGGAAATCCTTGACGCTGGTGTTCTTGTCCCGGAGAATGGTCAGCTTGTGGGCTACCAGAGGGTGATCCATGACGTGTACTTTGTCGCTCATACGTGTACTCCTTTTTCTAAAATAGCGTTCCGAATCTCTACGTGCCGGATTCCGCCAGCTTCTCCCGCCGCAGGCGCTCCGCCTGGGGAGGCCGGAGGTAGACTGGGGCCAGCGCCTGGGCGGTGACCAGCTTTCCCGCCTGGGCCAGGTCCTCTGCCTCCAGGGCCACCGACATGGCGTTCTGCATCAGCAAATGGGGCGGGGCCAGGCGGCAGGAGACGCCCGCCTCTGTCAGGAAGCCGAAGCACATCCGTCCCCCATCTCCCAGGACCGTTTTGGGCCGTGTATCGCTCCGCAGCTCCTCCGCCAATTCCGCCAGGGCAATGGCCCGGTCAGGGGTAAGGCGGGTGAGGCGGCCCTCCCTGGCTTCGAAGAGCGCATTATAGACCTGCTGCCGCCGGGCGTCCATGGCGCAGATAATCAAACCATCCTGAAAAGCCAGATTGCGGGCCAGCGCCCCCAGGGTGGACACAGCGGCGCAGGGCTTTTCCGCGGCAAAGGCCAGACCCTTGGCGGCAGAAACGCCAATGCGTACGCCGGTAAAGGAGCCCGGCCCGGCTGAGACGGCAATCGCGTCCATCTCCGCCAGAGTCTGGTCCGTATTCCGCAGCAGCAGCTCCACCAGGGGCATGAGGGTCCGGCTATGGGTCAGACCCGTGTCCTGGTAGGCGGAGGCCAATACCTTCCCGTCCTCCGTGACGGCGGCAGAAACCGCTTTGGCGGCCGTTTCCAGAGCCAGAATTTTCATAGGCTTTCGCCTCCTTCCCAGGTGATGACCCGCCAGTCCGGGCAGTCCGGATGACGGCGGATGGAGACGGACACAACCCCCTCCGGCAGAGCCTCCGCCGCCCGCTCGCTCCACTCCACGGCGCAGACGCCGCCCCGGTCCAGGTAGTCCTCCCAACCGATATCGAAGAGGTCTTCCGCCCCCTCCAGCCGGTAGAGATCAAAGTGGAACAGGGGGACGCCCCCTTCTCCCTCATATTCGTTGACTATGGTGAAGGTGGGACTGGTGACCCGGCCCTCGTAGCCCAGGCCTCTGGCCAGCCCCCGCGTAAAGGCGGTTTTTCCCATGCCCAGGCCTCCCTGGTAAGCCACCACCGCCCCCGGCGGCAGAACCGCGGCCAACCGGCGGCCCAGGGCCTCGGTCTCCGCCTCACTATGGGAGAGATATTCCATCTGCTCACCCCTTTGCTGAAATCAATTCAGTATACCACAGTTTGAACAGTCTGTAAAAACAAATTTCCACCGTTTACAGGTTTTTTTATTTGTGGTATAGTAAAAGATATTCCTCATCCGGCCCGCCTTTTTTCGGGCCCGTCTGTAACGGAGCGTATCATGCTGAACCGACTGAAAGCAACCCTCATCGATTTTATCCAGCAGGCCGACCTGGTGCTCTTGGGCCTTTGCTGCACGGCCACGCTTTACGGCATTGTCCTGGTCTTCAGCGCCACCCGGTATCTGGCGCCCGACGTGGGCATGAAGCGGATGATTACCCAGACCGCCGCCCTGGGCCTGGGTATCTGCGTTTATATTTTCTTCTCCATGCTGGACCTGGAAGCCATCACCCGAAAATGGAAATGGATCCTGGCGTTCAACGCGGGCTTCATCCTCCTGCTGCGAACCCCCTTCGGCGTCAGCGGCGACACCGGAAACCGGGCCTGGCTGAAATTTCCCGGCATCCCCTTCCAGATCGGTCCCGCCGAGGTGGTGAAAATTACCTTTGTTCTTCTGCTGGCCAAACAGCTGGAGTGGCTTTGGGAGGAAAAGCAGGACCTGAAATCCTTTCCCTCCGCCCTCTTCGTGGCGGGGCATACCCTGGGGCTCTGCGGGCTGTATTTCCTGATCTCCGGCGACATGGGCAACGCCCTGGTATTCGTGTTCATCTTCCTCTGCATGGCTTACGTGGCCGGCTTTGCCCTGCGGTGGTTTCTGCTGTTCTTTGCCGGAGGCGGTGCGGCGATCTCCCTGGCCTGGGTGATGGACTGGATTTATCCATACATGAAAAAACGCTTTATCGTTCTGTTCGACCACAGCTTTGAGCCCCTGGGCACAGGCTGGCAGCAAACCCGAAGCCTGCTGGCCCTCGGCTCCGGCGGCCTGTTCGGCCAGGGCTATCTCCAGGGCGTCCAGACCCAAAGCGGCAGCGACTCCCTGCCCGCCAAACAAACAGACTTGATCTTTGCCGTCACAGGAGAAGAGCTGGGCTTGATTGGCTGCACCCTCATCATGCTGCTGCTGATCGCCATCATTTTCCGCGTACTGCTGGTGGCGCGGCGGGCCAAAACGCCTTTTTACCGCTATGTCTGCGTGGGGATGGCCTCCATTCTGATTTTCCAGACAGTCATCAACATCGGCATGTGCCTCTTTATCATGCCTACCATCGGCATCACCCTGCCCTTTTTCAGCTATGGCGGCTCCTCCATTGTCACCCTGTATATGTCCATGGGGGTGGTGTCCGGCATCAAAAAGCGTTCGCCAGAGATGCGCCGGGTGGCGCGGTCGCCTCTGCGCTGACAGCTGGGGATGGGGGCCCTCAGACTCTGCGGGAACGCCTCTCCGCCTTGGAAACATTCCGGTCTCTCCCTGGAAACCACGAAATCCAACACCGCCGTTCCGGCTCTGGGGCGGCGGTTTTTCGCATAAATTTCCGGAATGGGAAAACACTACTCCTGTACCAATTCATACAGGAGGATTTGATCGCACATGAAAAGCCATCTCATGAGAAGCGCCGCCGTCCTGACACTGGCGGCTCTGCTGCTGACCGGCAGCGCCTCGGCCCTCTTCGGCAAAAAGGCTGAGGAAACGCCTCCGGCCGGCGCGCCCCAGGTTCCGAATCTGGAGCTGCGCACCTATCGGGACATCCCCGGCCAGGGCCAGTTCCAGACCACCGCTCTGGAGGGTGAAGAAGTGACCTTCACCCTGGCGGAGGAACCCCGGAAAGGCACCGTGGTGATTGAGGGCGACCGTTTCACCTACACGCCGGACGAGGGCGTCACCGGCAGCGACCGCTTCCGCTACACCGCCACCGACGGCCAGGGCCGGGTCTCCCTGCCTGCCGAGGTCAGCGTGACCATTGACAAAACCCGTTCCGGCGTCACCTACGCCGACACCGCCGGCTCTCCCGCCGCCTGCGCCGCCCAGTACCTGGCGGAAAAAGGCGTCTTCACCGGAAGCCGCATTGGCGAACAGCACTACTTCCAGCCAGACCAGCCGGTGAGCCGGAGTGAATTCCTGGCTATGGCTCTGGAAACCGCCGGCCGGGACGTGACGGCAGTGACCCTGACCGGCTTCTGTGACGATGGCAGCATCCCCACCTGGGCCAAGGCCTATGCCGCCGCCGGAGCGGCGGACGGCATTGTTCAGGGCAGCCGTACCGCAGAGGGCGTGGCCTTCCGGGGCAATGACGCCGTCACCTTCAACGAGGCCGCTTCCATTCTGGACCGGGTGCTGAACCTGGGCGACGTGGACCTGGACGTCTGGTACGCAGACCGCTCCGCCGCCCCCTCCTGGGCCGCTCAGGCTGTGGGGAACATGGAGGCCGTCAGCGTTCTCTCTGCCGGGAGCTTCGGCAGCCAGACCCTGGAGCAGGCCGTCACCCGGGCCGACGCGGCCCAGATGCTGGCCGCCGCCGGGGTGCTCCTGGAGGGCAATGAGCCCAAAGGCCTGCTGCGCTGGCTGGGCTGAGAACCTTTTTCCGCGTCTCGCTGTTTTCCGGCGGGGCGCGGAGCTTTTTCTGTTTCTTCGCAGGGGCACGCTGGGCGGACAGTTTCAGCGCCGCTTTCCGCCAACCGCAGACGTCCCAGGTTTTTCCGGCCTTTGCAGGAAATTCCGCCCAGCACTGAATCCATAGGCTTCCAATCACGTTACCTTTGTATACCACAGCAAAGTTGACAATCTTGTACGAATTTTGACAAAAACGTACTTTTTTTCTATTTTCTCCTTGCAGTTTTTTCTCCTACCTGTTATAGTATAAAAAGGATAAGGCGGCAGCGCCCGCCGCCCAGGAGACCGGAAAAGGAGGACCATTGCATTGTCAAGGAAAAGCACATCTGAAGCGGATTTGATCCGCATGACCACCGAAGTGATCCATAACTATCACAATCGCCATTTGGAAGCTACCATCGCCCCCATGGCCCAGGATTTTATCTGGATTGGTTCCAACGATTACCAGTGGTGCGAAAGTCTGGAGGAGTTCTGCCGCTTGACAAAAAATGTCTACGCAGAGCCTCCCATGCTTGTTTCTGACGAGGAATACCGCCTGCTCTTCCGAGACCGGAACACCTGGGGCGTCTATGGCCGTTTTACTGCCTCCGCCGTTCTGGAGGATGGCGGCGTACTACGGGCCCATGTGCGGGGAACCTACATCTGGCGGCGCATCGACGGGGAGATCAAGCTCTTCCATGTCCATGCCTCCAACGCCCAGGACATCCCCCTCAACCGCATTGCCTCCCCGGCCGACCCCCTGACGGAGAACTCCGGATTCTACGACTACCTCAAGCGCATGGACGCCCTGCGGGCCGGCGCGGAAAAAATTACCTTCCACTGCCGGGAGGGAAAATACCTGTTCCTTTACCCGGACGAAATCATCTTCCTGAAAGCCGCCGGTCACTGTACAATTCTCTATACCCGCTCCGAAACCTTCTCCGTCACCGGCCTCCTCTCCGCGCAGACGGCCCTGCTCCCCGCCCTCTTCCAGCGGATTCACAAGAGCTATATTGTCAACACCTGGTATATTGACAGCATCTGCCGCTACCGGGCGATTCTCAAAAACGGTCAGGAAATTCCCATCGGGAAGGACAGCTATATGGCCTTGAAGCAGTTCCTGCGGCAAAGTCTTTGAGGAAGCCTTCTATGTATCGTATCTTTCTTGTGGAAGATGACGGCGTGATTGCCGGCGCTGTCCAGCGGCACCTGGAGAGCTGGGGCTATCAGGTCGCCGCCGCGCAGCAGTTTGACCGGATTCTGGAGGAGTTTCAGTCCTTTGACCCCCATCTGGTGCTGCTGGATATCTCCCTCCCCTTCTTCAACGGCTATCACTGGTGCCAGGAGATTCGAAAGCGCTCCCAGGTCCCCATCCTCTTCCTGACCTCCGCCTCCGACAGCGTCAACGTCGTCATGGCTATGCAGATGGGGGGAGACGATCTGCTGGCGAAGCCCTTTGACCTTTCGGTGCTCTCTGCCAAGGTCCAGGCTATGCTCCGCCGGGCCTACGATTTCGCCCCGCCGCCGGATGTGCTCTCCTGCGGCAGCGCGGCGCTGAATCTCTCCGATGGCACCGTCAGCATCCACGGCCAGCGGGTGGAGCTGACAAAAACGAATGGAAGCTTCTTCAGCTCCTGCTGGAGCGAAAGGGCAGCATTGTCAGCCGGGACGCTATGATGACGGCTCTCTGGGAATCGGACAGCTTTGTGGATGAAAACACGCTCTCCGTCAACGTCAACCGTCTGCGCCGGAAATTGGAAGCCGCCGGTCTTCCGGACTTCATTCGTACCCGGAAGGGGGCGGGCTATTTGGTGGAGGAACCGTCATGAGACTTCTGGGCGCATATTTGCTCCGTCAGAAAAAACTGCTGCTTCTTCTGATTGGGTCCCTGGCCATTTTTGCCGCCGTCTTCTCCCTCTATGATTTGCCTTTGGAGCCGATTTTCTACGCCGCCGTGCTGTGTCTGGTTCTGGGCGCGGCGCTGTTTGCGGTCAGCTTCGCGCTCTTTCTTCACCGTCACCGGGAATTGGAACGGCTGCTGCCCCTGGTGACGGAAAGGGCGCTGCCCCTGCCGCCTCCCCGGGGCCTGCTGGAAGCGGATTATCAGGAGCTGCTGCGGACGCTCTCCTCCAACCGGGCCGCCCTGGCCATGGAGACCGCCAACCGTCTTCAGGATATGACGGACTACTACACTCTCTGGGCCCACCAGATCAAAACGCCCATTGCCGCTATGCACCTGCTTCTCCAGGAATCCCCCCGGCCGGAGCTGGAGGGCGAATTGCTGAAGATTGAGCAGTATGTAGAAATGGTACTGGGCTACCTCCGCCTGGGCAGCGGAAGCACCGATTATCTTTTCCGCTCCTGCTCTCTGGATGGCCTCGTCCGCCAGGCAGCGCGAAAATACGCCCGGCTGTTCATTCTGAAAAAAATCGCCCTGGACTTTCAGGAAACCGGGCGGACCGTCCTCACCGATGAGAAATGGCTGTCCTTTGTTCTGGAGCAGCTGCTGTCCAACGCCGTGAAATACACGCCTTCCGGGGGCCGTGTCCGGGTCTACGGCGACGGGGAAACCCTGGTGATTTCGGACAACGGCATCGGCATCCAGCCGGAGGACCTGCCCCGGGTGTTCGAAAAGGGCTTCACGGGCTTCAATGGCCGGGAGGACAAGAAGTCCACCGGCATAGGCCTCTACCTCTGCCGACAAGTGGCCGACCGGCTGAACCACGGGATTTCCATTACCTCCCGTCCCGGCCAGGGGACCTTGGTGCGGCTGGATTTGTCCCGGGAACAGCGGCTGAAGGAGTGACACTATGGCGGTAATTGCAAGACGCATTTCAGCGGAAGAGGACGGGACCACCGTCCGGCACATCCTTCGGTCCAAGCTCCATTTCTCCGCTCATGCCGTCTCCCGGCTGGCTCACAGCGGAACGCAGGGCATCCGGGTCAACGGAACGCCGGTTCACACTCCCTTCGTTCTCCGGGCCGGGGACCTTCTGGAAGTGGAAACCAGGGACCAGCGGCCTCCCAGGACGGCAATCCAGCCGGGAAACTGGCCGCTGCCCGTGATCTGGGAGGACGAACACCTGCTTGTTGCCGATAAGCCCGCCGGTATGACCGCCCACGCCTCCAACCTCCTGCCGGACACTCCCACCGTGGCTGGGGCGCTGGCCTGGACGCGGGGGGCGGATTTCATCTTTCACCCGGTAAACCGCCTGGACAAGGGCACCACCGGCCTGATGGTCATTGCCAAAAGCGGCTATGTCCACGACCTTCTTCGCCGCCAGCTGCACACGGAGGCCTTCCAAAGGGAATACCGGGCGCTTTGTGTAGGCTGCCCGCCCCAGAACCGGGGCGCCGTTGACGCCCCCATTGGCCGGACCGCCGGCTCTCTCGTGGGGCGAAGCGTTCTGCCCGGCGGCGCACCCGCCGTGTCTCATTACGAGGTCTTGGCCAAGGGAGATGGCCTTTGCCTGCTTCGCCTGCTGCCCGAGACTGGCCGCACCCACCAGCTGCGGGTCCACATGGCCTATGCGGGCTGCCCTCTGGCGGGAGACTGGCTCTACGGCAGGGAGGACCCAGAGCTGATTGCCCGGCCCGCCCTTCACTCCTTTGCCCTGTCCCTGAACCACCCCGTCACCGGCCAACAACTTCGGCTGACCGCCCCTCTGCCGGAGGATATGCGCCGGGTTCTGCGGGAACGGTTTCCGGCGGGGGCTTTTCCGGAAGAATAGAGCACCGCCTTACGATGGAAAACGAGAGAAACCCTTGCCGGGTTTCTCTCGCAACGCTTTTTCTCTCTCTTCGCTCCAGTTCCGTTATTCAGTCCCCGTCCGGCTCGTCCTCATCCCCGGAGTCCTCCGGCGGCGGCACTTTGTACATCCGCCAAGCCAGAACCGCCAGGACCGCCGCGCCGCCTCCCAGCACTGACAGACCCAACAGGAATTGATTCCGCGTGGGGCCGTAGGGGTCGCCGGTGAGATAGGGCTTGGCAATCTGATAGAACAGGTAGAGAAGATACAGAGCCGCCATGCCATAGAATCCCGCCCGATAGCGGGGATTCCCCGGCGGTCTCTGGTCCTTGGGATTCGGCATTGGACACCTCTCTTTCGCTTTTCAACTATGATGAAAAGGACCGGGCGCCCGCCCGGTCCCTGCTGGCGCTCAGTCCTCGCCGTCCCCGGCGGACTCCTCTTCGCCGTCCGCCTCAAACTTCAGCTTTTCGCCGCAGTTGGGGCAGATAACTTCGCCTTCCTCCAGAATGGACTCGTCGAAGAAGATTTCCTCCTCGCAGACGGGGCAGGTGGTGCCGTAGCACTCCTCGCCGTCCTCCAGGTCGTCCAGCTCGTAGTCCTCGTCAAACTCACTGCCGTCATCTTCGCCGTAGAGCAGGTCCTCCACGTCCTCCAGGTCATCGCTGACGGCGTCCAGACCGTCGCCCAGCTCTTCCTGCATCTCCTGCATGTCCGCCAGCTCCAGGGAAATGTCGTCCAGCACGTCAATCATGGCGGCCAGAAGCTTTCCCTCCTTCTTTTCGGTGTCCAGGTCCATGCCCTCCATCAGGCCCTTCAGATACGCAACCTTCTCTGTAATTTTCATCGTAAAAACCTCCTTTAATAAAAATAAATCAGCAATCCCAAGGGAACCACATCCGGCTCCGCGCTTTCCGGGCCGGGTGAGTGATTCGAAGGGGGGACAAAGTCCCCCCTTACCTTACTCTTTGCAGCGGCCCAGGTACTCGCCCGTCCGGGTGTCTACCTGGATTTTCTCGCCCTCATTGATGAACAGCGGCACCTGAATCACCGCGCCGGTCTCCAGGGTGGCCTTCTTGGTGACGTTGGTCGCCGTATCACCCTTTACGCCAGGCTCGGTCTCGGTGACCTCCAGGTCCATGAAGTTGGGCACTTCCACCGTGAACACGCTGCCCTTGTAGCTTACCAGCTTGCAGACCGTGTTCTCCTTCATGAACTTGAAAGCCTCGCCCAGAACGTCCCGGTTCAGGGGGGACATGTCATAGGTCTCAGGGTCCATGAAGTAATAGAGGTCGCCGTCGTTGTAGCTGTACTCGGCGTCCTTGCGCTCCACGCTGGCCTGCTCAAACTTTGCCGTGGGGTTGAAGGACTCCTCGCGGATGGCCCCGGTGATGACGTTCTTATACTTGGTGCGCACAAAAGCCGCGCCCTTGCCGGGCTTCACGTGCTGGAAGTCCACCACCAGCATGGGCTTGCCTTCCATCTCAAAAATCATACCCTTCCGGAAATCGCCGGCGGAAATTGTTGGCATAGTCTTGTCCTCCTCACAAAATCAATCAGAGAAAACCTCCCGTGGGAGGGACTTTTCTCTTGTCTCAATGATAGCCGTAGCTATTTTATCCCATATCGGCGGTGATTGCAAGTATTTTTCCGCCAATTGTCCCCTGTCATACAAAAATATTTTCGTTTACGCCTCTCCAGCGCCTTGCGAACCCCCAGCGGCTCTGCTATACTGGGGCCGGCAAAATTCTGGAATTCTACAAAAAGAGAGATCTTCGACATGGTGCAAGTTCCCCTTCGGGCCGTTATGGCCATCGTTCCCGCTTTTATCCTAGCCTTCGCTCTCCGTATCGGCGCCACCGCCCTGCTGCGGCTTTGCACCAGCAACGTGGCCCATCCCGTTTACATAGAAACGCTGGACCTGGCCGAGGACAGCATCGGAAGCGCGCCGGACGAGAACACACCCCAAGCCAAGTCCGTGGCCGACATGGCGTCCATGGATACCTTTTATCTGATTGGCGCAGTGGCCTGGGACCGCCCCTGTCTTGCCGGCGGCCAGTGGTACTATGAGGTAGAGATCAAAGAGACCAAACCGGATGACCCGGGATACCGCCTCTATACCACCTTCCTGGCCCGCATCAACCAGGATGCGCCGGAGCCCCTGGAGACCGGCGGCCGCCGCCTTCCCATAGGCCGCTGGCTTCCCCTGGAGGACCCGGACGGAGAGACGAAGAAACTGTACAGCCTGGACATCAAGGATCACTACGCCGACATGCTGGGCGATTACGGCCTGCTAATCACCGAGGGCGAATTTCTCACCCAACACCCGGTTTACCGCATCCTGGAAATCGGCAGCGGCGCTCTGCTTCTGGTTTCCTTTGGCTGCTTCGCGCTCTTCTTCGAGAGGAAAGGCTGGTTCTGAATCCCCATGTCCCAAGCCGGGATTCTTCGCCCTACTTCTGCCGGAAGCGGCAGAGGGCCTTAAAAGGCGCCTGGAGGGCGTGCAGCACCTTCTGCCACAGCGTTGCCGCGCCGCCCAGAGGCTCTACCATCAGCGCCCATACCCCTGCCCGGTTGGCCGCCAGCATGTCTGTCAGCAGTTTGTCCCCCAGCATGGCCGTATGGGTCCGGTCTGCTCCCGCCCGGGCCATGGCTGCTTCCAGGCCCCGGGTGGAGGGCTTTCCCGCGTGGCCCTGGAAGGGGATGCCCAGGTCCGCGCAGAATTCCGTCACCCGCTGGCCGGAACGGTTATTGGAGACAATCATCACCTGAATGCCGGCCTCTTTCATCTCCGCTATCCACGCCCGCAGGGCCGGGTCCGGACGGCGGACAGACTTGGGCGCCAGGGTGAAATCCAAATCGCTGAGCAAAAGCGTTATACCCGCCTGCCGGAGCATCTCCGGCGTTACGTCCCGGTAATGCTGGAACAACCGGGCCGGTATCAGGGAAAGGGGCATAGGCTGCGGCCTCCTCGCATAGTATTGGATGAATTGCTGTCGGACCTCCGGCAAAACCGCCGGACCGTTCGTTTTTAGGGGGAGAGGAATTTGCAAATTTACTTGGCCGCAACGCCGGAGTCCTCCCAGGAGGCCCAGAAGTTCTGCCGGAATCTGGCCCATGTGGCCTACCGCATTGGGGAGGACTCCGTCCTGCTGCGGCAGAGTCTTCTGCTTCAGACTCGCGGCGGGCTTCTCTGCGTCAGCGACCGGGACGCCCCCTTCATCGACCGGCCGGAAGCCCTGCGGGACGCCGTTCTGCGGGAGTGCGGACGGCGGACCTACAGCGGCGTGCTGCTGGACTTTGAGGAAGCCCCCAGGCAGGACCGTCTCGCCTTCGCCGCCGCCCTGGGCAGCGCTCTGGCCGCCTCCCGGCGGGCGCTCTATCTGCCCGAGTCCTACGCCAGAGCCGCTCAGAACGCGGTCCTGCTTCTCTGCACCGCCATCTCCGGCGGCAGCTTCTCCCAATACCTTCAGGAATCCGCCGCCCGCTATGGCGGAGCCAGCCGGTTGGCTTTGGACGTTCAGCGGCTGCGGATGGATTTCCGCCTTCCCGCCCACTCCGGGGAGGGAGATTCCCTTTCTTCCTCTGCCCTCGAGGCGCTTTTGAAGGACGCCAGCCCCTTTTTCTCCCAGGACCTCTGCGCCCGGTATTTCACGTATACCCAGGATGGCTGCGCCCACTTCGTCCTCTTTGACGACGCCGGTACCCTCAACCAGAAGCTCCGTTTGGGGACCGGTATGGGATTCGCCGCCGCTTTCTTCATGTGGCCCGAGGTACAGGACATTGCCGCGCCTCTCTTTGAGCCCTGGCGGGGCCGGGGAAAATAAACCGCCACAGCCTCAGCGCCGTGAACTACCGTTCACGGCGCTTCTTTCTCCTCCGGCGAGCAGGTCATCCGCTCTACCAGGGCCATCAGCTGGCTGATGTCCAGGGGCTTCGCCAGATGGGCATTCATGCCGCTCTCTGCTGACTGCATTCGGTCTTCATCAAACGTGTTCGCCGACAGGGCCACAATCGGTATCCGCGCCAGGGCCGGGTCCTCCAACGCCCGGATGGCCCGGGCCGCTGTGTGGCCGTCCATGACCGGCATCCGCAGGTCCATCAATATCATGGAATAATACCCCGGCCGGGATTTCTCCACCTTCTCCAAGGCTATTTTTCCGTTGGCCGCCGTATCCGTCAGAAAACCCGCGTCCTCCAGCAGGTCTACCGCAATCTCCCGGTTCAGCTCGTTGTCCTCCACCACCAGCACCCGGCGGGGACCGCTCTCCGCTTTCCCCGTCCGCTCTACCTGCTGGACCTCCTGCAGCCGCAGGCCCAGCGCCGCCGTCAGACGGCAGCCGCTCTCCGGCAGAACCGCTGCCGCTACTGTGCCGCCCATCAGCTCTAAAACGTGTTTCGCTATGGACAGGCCCAGGTCCGCGCCCTCTACGTCTCCGGCAGCCGTCACAGTCTTCCGTTCCAGCGGCGCGAAGGCCTCTTCCAGGGCGCTTTCGCTGGTTCCGCCTTCTAAATGCTGGCAAATGATCTCGAACAGGATGGATACATAGCTCCGGCTGCTGTTTTGCTCCCGCAGGAACATCTCCACCCGGCTCCCTGCTTCCGCCCGCTTTATTCCGCCCAGACACAGGCGATGCAGCACCTTTTCCAGCTTCCGGCGGTCGCCGCAGACCTTGGAATGCGCCATGCCTTCCCAGTTCGCGGAGAATGATACCCCGCGCTCCCCGCTCTCCCGCTGAAGCTCCCGTTCCAGACCACGGACTACTTCCAGAATGTCAAACTCCGTCTCCTCCACCCGGGCCCGGCCGGACTCCAGCCACGACAGCTCCAGCACATCATTCACCAGCCGCAGAAGCCGCCCGCTGGCGCCCTCGATCTGCTCCAAATCCTTTTTCAGCCGCTCCGGGTCCTGAAGGTGCCGCCGGGCCAGCGCGGAAAAGCCTACGATGGCATTCATGGGCGTGCGCATGTCGTGGGACATGTTGGAGAGGAACGTACTGCGGGCCTCTCCGGCTTTTTTCGCCTGCTCCAAGGCGCTCTCCAACAGCGACGTCCGCTCCCGCTCCTTGCGCAGCTCCGCGTCTACGCTACGGCAGCCGTACATCAGCTGCGAAACCTCTTCGCCGCTGACATTGACAATAAAAAACTGCAAATACTCTGGCTTCCCCTCCTGGAGTACCCGGTAATTCACGTGGATGCTCCGCTCGGCCCGGAGCGTCAGGCGAATCCAATCCGGATCTACCGCCTTCAAAAACAGGGCCCGGTCCTCCGGATGAACCCAGGTGTCCGCGTAGTCCGCCGCGAAGCCCAGAAAGGGCCGCACCTGCAGGTCCCGGCCAAACTGGCAGGTCTTCCGGCTGCTGACCCGATAGGGCTGAATCACATCCTGTTCCAAGTCCACATGGAAAATCGCCTCGTAATCCGTGCTCAAGCCCTCTATCAGCTCCAGACGGCGGGTGAGCTCATCGTTCATCTGCTCCAGGAACTGGTTATAGACCTCTATCTGTTTCTGAAGCTGCTGCTCTTTGCTGAGCCGCTCCTCCAGAAAGGCCGCACGCTCTTCCATCTGGCGGTTACGGCGCTCTGTGACGTCGGCCAGGAAGACGTAAAACACGCCGCCCATGGACTCCGTTTCAATGTAATGTCCAAAATCCTCCACCCAGCAGATCACGCCGTCCTTGCGGCGGATGCGGTACTCCACGTAGTCCAGGTCGTAGCGGCTGGAAAAAATCTGCTGGTTGATGCTCTGTTTTACGGCGGCGAGGTCCTCATGGTAAACCATACCGTCGAAGGTGTTGCCAGTCAGCTCCTCAAACTCCGCCTCATCCGCACAGCCAAAGGCCCGGAGGACGGCTTGGTTGACATAGATAATCTTCCCGTCACGGGCCCGGTAGACAAAAAAGCCGCCGGGCATCTCGTCCGTGAAGCGCTTGACCTGCCGGGCTGTGGTCTCCTCCTGGGGGCTGGCAGGCTTGACGGTGGACAGAAGATATTCAATCAAACCAATGTTTTCAATCAAGGCGGGGCCTCCCCTCTGCATTTGATTTTTGATTATACCACAGCTTCCTGCTTTTGTCATCTGTTTTCTTTCGCCAGGGCATCGAGAACGGCAGCAAGCTCATCCTGTATGTGGCCCGTTACCGTCAACGCAGTTGAAAAGGAGTTACCACTCCTTTTCAACCGGCGGACCATAGGTCCGCCGATGCGCGGAGCGCATTTGCGTTTCCTAGGAAGCCAGGCGCGGACAGCCGCTTTGCGGCTCGAACCGCCGCCTGGGCGGCGGTTCGTTGAAAAGAATCCAGGGGATTCTTTTCAACTGCGCTGGCTATACCACGGTTCCGCGACGAAGGACGCCCAGGGCAACATGGTTCAGGGCTATGAGGTTGCCATGATGAACGAGAACGGCAAGCTCGACAATGACATCAAG
>JAAWLO010000118.1 GCA_022797935.1 Oscillibacter sp.
CGTTTTCTCTTTTTGGCGCATCCAAAAAGAGAAAATGGGGGGTGCATTGAACCAGCTAGCATCCTGGCTGGCATTTCCCCGCCCGTCAGGGCAAGTACAACCTTCCCCCTTCGGGGGAAAAAGCAAAATCTCCCTATCAGAGAAAAACCACCGTTCCCCTGCGGGGAAAAATCTAATCCCCCCTCGCGGAAGCGAGAAAACCTCCCCCTTTCGGGGGAAAAAAGGAGCCCCCTCCATGAATCTTTTTGATATTATGGGCCCCATCATGGTAGGCCCATCCAGCTCCCACACAGCGGGCGCCGCCCGCATGGGCCGAGTCTCCCGCGGCCTTCTCGGCCAGCCGCCCGCCAGGGCCGAAATCCTCCTCCACGGTTCCTTTGCCTCCACCGGAAAAGGTCACGGAACACATCAGGCTATCGTCGCCGGTCTGCTGGGCCTCGCCCTTGATGACCCCCGCATTCCCAACAGCTTCCGTCTGGCAAAAGAAGCCGGTATGGATTTCCAAATCGGAACCTGCCTGCTGCGGGGCGCTCATCCTAACAGCGCCCTGCTCCGTCTGGAAGGCCAGGACGGCACGTCACTGGAAGTCGGGGCCTCCTCCCTGGGCGGCGGACGCATCCGCGTCTTCCAGCTGGATGGCCTGGAATGCTATTTCAGCGGAGAACTCCCCACGCTGGTGGTTCACAACACCGATCAGCCCGGCTGCGTCAGTGAGGTGGCCTATGTTCTGGCACGGCGGGGAATCAACGTAGCCACCCTTCAGCTTCGGCGGGGTGAGGAACAGGGCAGCAATGCCGTGATGGTGATTGAATGCGACAAGCCCTTTTCCCCGCAAGTCCCCCAGGAAATTCTAACCCTGCCGGGCATTCTGCGGGTGAATCGTTACATTCCAAGAGAAATGGGAGGCGGCGTATGAACGCGTTTGACTCGCTGGAACAACTGATTATTCACGCGGAGGAGGCCGGATTGCCCCTCTGGCAGCACATTCAGCAGGCGGACTGCCGCCGTCAGGGCATTTCCCCGGAGGAATCCTGGGAGAAAATGGCCGCTCTCTGGAAGGCCATGGTACAAGCCGACGAAAGCTACCGGGAAGAGGACCGCTCCAACAGCGGCCTGGTTGGCGGAGACGGTGGAAAAATGACCCGCTATACCCAAGAACGGGAAGCAGATTCCCTCTGCGGCGGTTTTCTCGGCCAGGTAATGGCCGGCGCTCTGCGGATGGGAGAGTGCAATGCCTGCATGAAGCGCATTGTGGCCGCGCCGACGGCAGGGTCCTGCGGTGTGCTTCCGGCAGTGCTGCTCCCCTATCAGCGGCGGTATCAAACGGCGGACGAGACTTTGATACAGGCACTGTATATCGCGTCGGGCTTCGGCATGGTCATTGCCGCCCGGGCCAGTCTCTCCGGCGCGGAGGGCGGCTGTCAGGCAGAGGTAGGCTCTGCTGCCGCTATGGCCGCCGCTGCCCTGGTTTTCCTTCAGGGCGGCGGAAACCGGCAGATGATTCACGCCTGTGCTATGGCAGTGAAAAACCTGCTGGGTCTGGCCTGTGACCCGGTAGGCGGTCTGGTGGAGGTCCCCTGTGTGAAGCGAAACGTCATTGGAGCCGTGGACGCCCTGACAGCGGCAGAAATGGCCCTGGCGGGCATTGAGAGCCGGGTCCCCCCGGACCAGGTACTGGACGCCATGCGGGAAGTGGGCCAGAGCCTGCCCATGGGCCTTCGGGAGACCGGGAAAGGCGGTCTGGCCGCCACGCCTTTTGGGCGGCAGTACGCGCCGGAGAATCTGTAAGCGTCTCCCCTTCCGGACTCAACCTTACCGCAGCATTGTCCCTGTTTCGCCGGGGTGATTTCCCGCCTTATGAAACAGTCCGCATGGTCCTGCACGGCGCCTGGATGCATCGCGGCAAAGATGATAAAAGGATAAGGAATTACAGCCATGCCGAAGAAGAAAGAGGGCGGAAAGCCCAAAGTAAAAAATCCCAACGTCCTGGGCCTCCGGGCGGCGGTAGTGGAGCAGCCCATTACCGACACCCTGGAGACCAACTATATGCCCTACGCCATGAGCGTTATCGTCTCCCGGGCCATTCCGGAAATTGACGGTTTCAAGCCCTCCCACCGCAAGCTTCTCTACACCATGTATAAAATGGGCCTCCTGACCGGAGCCCGGACCAAGTCCGCCAACATCGTGGGTCAGACCATGCGCCTCAATCCCCATGGCGACACGGCTATTTACGACACCATGGTCCGCCTCTCCCGGGGCTACGGGGCTCTGCTGACCCCTTTTGTGGATTCCAAAGGCAACTTCGGCAAACACTACTCCCGGGACATGTCCTGGGCCGCCCCCCGGTACACCGAGGCCAAACTCACTGCCATCTGCAATGAGCTCTTCCGGGATATTGACAGCGACACCGTGGATTTCGTGGACAACTACGACAATACCATGAAAGAACCCGCCCTTTTGCCCACCACCTTTCCCAACATCCTGGTTTCCGCCAACAGCGGCATTGCCGTGGGCATGGCCTCCCAGTTCTGCGGCTTCAACCTCAAAGAGGTCTGCGACACCACGGCGGCCTATCTCAAAAACCCGGACTGCGACCTGCTGGATACCCTGCTGGCTCCGGATTTCCCCACCGGCGGGGAACTGATCTGCGACCAGGAAGCTTTGCGTGCCATCTACAACACCGGCCGGGGCAGCGTCAAGGTCCGGGCTAAGTGGCGCTATGTGAAAGAAGAAAACCTCATTGAGATCTATGAGATTCCCTATTCCACCTCCACAGAAGCCATTCTGGACAAGGTGGCGGAACTCATCAAGGGCGGAAAGGCCAAGGAAATCGCCGACATGCGGGACGAGACCGACCTCTCCGGCCTGAAGCTCACCATTGACCTCAAACGGGGGGCGGACCCGGCAAAGCTCATGGCCCGTCTCTTCCGCCAGACTCCCTTGGAGGACGCCTTTTCCTGCAATTTTAACGTCCTCATTGCCGGTATTCCCAAAGTGCTGGGCGTCCGGCAGATTCTGGAGGCCTGGACCGCTTGGCGGACGGAATCCGTACGGCGGCGGGTCTGCTTCGTTCTGGGAAAACGGAAGGAAAAACTCCATCTGCTCAAGGGTCTCAAGCGCATTCTGCTGGATATTGACAAGGCCATCCAGATCATCCGGGAGACCGATGAAGAGGCCGAGGTGGTGCCGAACCTGATGATCGGCTTCGGCATTGACCAGGTACAGGCGGAGTACGTGGCGGAAATCCGCCTGCGGAACATCAACAAGGAGTACATCCTCAAGCGGGTAAAGGAGACCGAAGCCCTTCAGGAGGAAATTGACGACCTGGAGGACATTCTTCAGGACCCCCGGCGGGTAAAAAAAATCATTCTGGAGGAGCTGAAGGAAGCGGCCAAGAAGTACGGCGAACCCCGGCGGACCTCCATTGTCTATGCCCACGAGCTCCCCGACCCGGTAGAGGAGGAAGACGCGGAGGCCTATCCTGTCCACGTTTTCCTCTCCCGGGAGGGTTATTTTAAGAAGATCACACCCCAGAGCCTTCGAATGAGCGGAGCGCAGAAGTTCAAAGAAGGAGACGGACTGCGGCAGACCTTTGAAACCACCAGCAGCGCGGAGGTCATGTTCTTCACCGACCGCTGTCAGGTATACAAAACCCGTCTCAGCGAGTTTGACGACGCCAAGGCCAGCGTTCTCGGCGACTACCTCCCGGCAAAGCTGGGCATGGACGCCGGAGAGAGTATCCTCTATATGGTTCTCCCCGGAGACTATACCGGCGGACTTCTCTTCTTCTTCGAAAACGGCAAGGCGGCCCGAGTGGAAATCAAGTCCTATCAGACTGCCTCAAACCGCCGCAAGCTCACGGGGGCTTATTCCGACAAGTCCCCCCTGAAGGCCATCCTCCGAATTGACCAGGAACAGGAACTGGCGGTATACTCCACAGAGCCCCGGTGCTTGATTTTCCACACGGCTCTCCTCTCCCCAAAGACCACCCGCACCACCCAGGGCGTTGCCGTGATGACGCTGAAGCCCAAGTACCAGCTGGAAACGGTCCTGCCCTTGGAGGAATCCCCCATCACCGCGCAAAGCCGTTACCGGGTCCGGGCTCTGCCCGCCGCCGGTGCGCTGCTGCGGCAGGAGGACACGGAAGAACGGCAGCTGGGTCTGTTAGACGAGTAATGTTATTTCCAAGGAGGTCCCATGAAGGGTCTGAAAAGCTATGTCATCATCACCATCGGTTCCATTCTCTACGCCCTGTCCTTTGACTGGTTCCTCGCCCCCAATCACTTCGCAGTAGGAGGCGTAACCGGTCTTGCTCAGATTCTTCACCACCTCTATCCGCCCCTGACCATTGGCGTGACCACGCTGCTGCTGAACATTCCGCTGTTTCTGGCCGGATGGTGGAAAATTGGCTGGAAACTGCTGCTGGGCAGCCTGTTTTCCATGGCGGTCAGCTCTCTGTCCATTGACGCCTTGAATCTCCTCTTTGATTTCCAGCCTATGAATCCCATTCTGGCCTGTGTTTACGGCGGTCTGCTGATGGGAATCGGGTCCGGCCTCATCTTCTCCCAAGGGGCTACCACCGGCGGGTCCGACATTGTGGCCAAGCTGCTGAAGCTGAAATATCCCTGGCTGCCCATGGGACGGCTGGTCATGATTCCGGACATGGTTGTCATGATACTGGTCACCCTGGTATTCGGCGCTATGGAACCTCTTTTGTATGGTCTCATCAACCTGTATATCTACTCCAAGGCCATGGACACCGTGCTCTACGGCGCTATGGACGCCCGGGTAGCCTATATTGTCTCGGACCTCTGGCGGGACATTTCCGAAGCCCTGCTGCGGGAACAGGGGCGGGGCGTCACCATTCTCCAGGGCCAGGGGGCTTATACCGGTCAGGAGAAGCAGGTGCTGATGATTGCCTTCCGGCAGCGGGAAATTGTGGAAATCAAGCAGCGGATTTTTCAGCTGGATCCCCATGCCTTCCTGATTGTCTGTGACGCCCGGGATATCTTGGGAGACGGTTTCGCCGCCTATCGAAAAGAAGAATAACCGCACAGGCAGAAAATACCGGATGGCTGGGGATGTTTCTGCCCTGCAAAGAAAACAATCCGGCCAGACGGCGCGGACGGCCTGTGCATGGAGGCTTTGCGTATTTTGGGCAGTTTTCCACAACGGAACTGCCATACATAGAAAGGAATATGGTTCATGAAAACATTCGAGAAGGTCCAAAAAGCTTTGGAGGAACGGGGATACCGCGTGCGGGTATTTCCTTCGGGAGCAGCGGCGGCGGATTATCTGGATGAGACCTTGGCAGGCAAGACGGTGGGCTTTGGCGGTTCCATGACCCTGAAGGACCTGCAGCTCTATGAGCGGCTGTCGGTCCGCAATCAGGTCATCTGGCACTGGACGCAGGAGGCAAAGTCCGCCCGCCGGAAAGCTATGGGAACGGATGTCTATCTGACTTCCGTCAACGCTCTGGCGGAAACCGGAGAGCTGGTCAACATTGACGGCACAGGCAACCGGACGGCGGCTACGCTGTTTGGCCATGAGACGGTGTATTTCGTCATTGGCCGGAATAAACTGACTCCCAGTTATGAAGAGGCGGTCTGGCGGGCCCGGAACGTGGCTGCACCGAAGCGGGCAAAGCAGATGGGCCAAAAGACGCCCTGCGCCGTAAACTGTGACCGCTGTTACGACTGCAAAAGCCCAGAACGCATCTGCCGGGGGCTGGTGACGCTTTGGGGTCCTATGATGGGTATGGAAGCGGAAGTACTGCTGGTTGACGAGGACCTGGGGCTTTAAAAGCGATTCTGCGGCGGAAAAGGAGGCGGGCGCTTATGAGGCGGATTTTCTGCGGGCTGCTTTTCTGCGTCCTGCTGGCGGGATGTACGCCCCTTCTGGAGCGGACCTATTGCGTGGCAGAACCTCACAGCCGCCGGTTCTGGGAGAGCGAAGCGGCGGGGACGCTTCGAGCGGAGAATTATCAGGACATTGTCAACGATCTTCTGCTTCTCATTGGACAGCACACAGAGGATGCTGTTCTGCGGCTATACAATTTTGAAAGTGACCTCACGGTTGCAGACACTTTGGAAAAGGCCACGACGGAAATCCAGCAGGAAACGCCTATGGGGGCTTATGCCGTGGAGTATATCACGGCGTCCAGCCACGCCCAGCGGGGTTATTATGAGGTCTCTCTCCGCATCAGCTATCGCCGGACGCAGGAGCAGCTGCAGGCGGTGGTGAATGCCACCAGCCCGGAAGCGCTGTACAGCCTTCTTGCGGGGGCTCTGGATGACGGGAAGACAGAGCTGGCGGTGCGCATGGGCTACTGGGGTGAAGATGGCCGGACGCGGGTGGAGGATATTATGGAGCAGCTCCGGGAGGAACGGGGTTTGACAGAGCTGCCCATGTGGGTGGTCAACTGTTATCCCGGGGAGGAAAATCCTGGGCTGGTGGAATTTTTATTAGATCCTCCGGCTGTCATGGCAAAAGCCGGGGACGGGCTGGACGCACAGGACGGCGTTTTGGCGGAGGATTCCGAAGAAGATTTCACTGAGGACACGGGCGAGACAGAAGAATTATTTCCGGCAGAAAATTTTGACATAGGGGCTTGACAAAGGGGATCAGGTCTGCTATAATACGCTATGTTCTCGCGGGCATAGCTCATCTGGTAGAGCGCCACCTTGCCAAGGTGGAGGTAGCGAGTTCGAGCCTCGTTGCCCGCTCCAGCTCAGGAATTCCCCTTACCGCT
>JAAWLO010000119.1 GCA_022797935.1 Oscillibacter sp.
GTTTCAGGGCATCTTTTTCTGCCAGGACTGCGTTGATTGGACTGGAAATCCGTCAGGATTCCTGCGTCCAATCGCCTTGCCGGGCAAAAAACCGGCCCCTATCCAGCATTCCGCCAATTTTCAAACAAGGCCTAATCTGCCGGAAAAAGGTATGTGATAATTTAGTTTACCACAAAGCTGATAAAGATGCAATCCATGAGAGTGAATTTGCCGGGAATTTCCTCTGGTGAACAGGCGGATGTCTTGGGAAGGGATTTTGAAAAGGGGAGAACCGGAGGCTGGCTTGGATGGAATTGGGAAAAATCCTGACTTGCCAACGGATGGGAAAATTGTTATAATTCAGAGGTGAACGTTCCAGGTTCAGCCTGGACTGGAAAAGAGAGGATGAGACGACATGCGCTTCAGACAACGAATTTTATCATGGCTGCTTGCCGCCGCACTGCTGCTGCCGGCTCTGCCCGCCGCGGAGGCGGAGGAGATTTCCGTTTCCGGCAGTATTTCCGCAACCCTGCGGATCGACTGGCTTCAAAGCTTAGAGGGCCTGCGGAACCGGGATCTTCAGGCGGAGCTCTTCCAGGGCGGACGCTCTTTGGGCAGCCTGGATTTGACAGCGGAGGGACAGACGGTTTTGGGCGGATACGCCGCGGCCGTAACCCTGCGGAACCGCGACGGCGGCAGCCTGGGCGGAGGAAATTGGCCCGGCTATCTGGATATTGCCGTGGACGGTCTGCCCCAGGGGGACTATGCCCTGGCTTTTACCGGGGAGGGCTATGTTCCTTTCCGTCAGGAAATGACCCTTCAGGACTGTTCGAAGCACGTGACGCTTGGCACCAGTGACGGTACGTTTACACTGGGTGATGTCAACGGCGATGGGCGGGTCAATACCCGGGACCGGGAGCTGCTGAGCGGGGCTTTGGGTTCCGATTCCCGGCAGGATTTGGCCCGGTATGATCTCACCGGGGATGGAGTGGTGGATATCCGGGATTTGACCTGTCTGACCCGGAATCTCCGGGCTGCGGGGGAGGCGGAGGTGCAGGATACCTACCTCCTGGCTCCCCGGGCGGAGTCTCTGACCTTGGGCGAGGGGACCCAGCTGGTATCCGGCAGTTTGGATAGTCTTTTGCGCAATGACGGACAGACGGTCACCTTCTCCGGCGAAACGGTTTCTTTCGGCGTGGCCCTGGCGGAGGCAGAGATGCTGGAAGAGCTGCAAATCGTCTCCCCCGATGGCCCTGGGGCCTTGCGGATGGGAACGGTGGCGGTGGAATACGTGGATGGAATGCGGGAGGATGTGCCCTTTGATCTCTCCCGGCCGGAGGGAGTCCACGCGATTGGCCCTTTGGAGGGCCGCAGTGTGGTTACCATCTCTCTGGGACGGCGGGTGGCAGTGAAGGCCATCACCATTACCGTTACCCGTACCGAGGGCGGCGGTTATACCACGGTGGAATCCATTCAGTTTCTTCGGGAGATTGTTCCGGAAAACCCCGCCCCCGCCGATACGGAGGTACGGAATCTTACGGCTGCGGCCGGGAATGAGAAGGTGAGTCTCCGCTGGCGGGAACTGCCCAACGTTTCCGCTTACCGGGTGGACTATTGGCTTCGAGACGGCGGAGACACACGTTCCCTTCAGGTGGACGTGCCCCGGGCGGAGGTTACGGGACTGGAGAATCTGAAGACTTATATGTTCACGGTCACGCCTATAGACGGGAGCTGGACCGGCAGTACCTGCGCCCCGGTAGCTGCCGTGCCTCAGCCCGCTAAAGCGCCCAGTCCGCCGGATATGGTGAGCGTGGGCGTGTTGGACAGTGCGCTGACGGTAAGCTGGAAGGCCAGTGAAAACGCCACCTTCTATCAAGTGTACTATAAGGCGGCAGAGGGCTCGTTCCAGCCCTGGGGCGGCCAGACTGCCTCCACCAGCACGACGGTTACCGGCCTGACCAACGGTGTGGAGTATTCCATTTACATTACGGCGGGGAACAGTGCCGGCGTCAGCGGTCCGTCCCGAACGGCCCTGGGTACGCCTGCCGCTGCCGATTACTCCCGTCCGGAGGGGATTCCCACAGAAGGCGTTTTGGACTGGGAGGACCTGGAACGGGTCTGGCTGGCGGATGCCGGCAACGTTTCCTCCAGATCGTACACGGCGGAAAATCCTTTCCGGGAAGCAAACATGGCCGATGGGGATTTCCGTACGCATTGGACGGCCCAGTCCTGGGGAGATGGCAACTACAGCCGGAGCAAACAGGTCTTCGCTTCCTTCCGGCAGCCTGCGGACATCAGCGCTGGGCTTTGGGTACCCCGGCTGGATGGGGATTATCCCGCGAATCTCCGGGTTTATACGGTTACGGTTTGGCGGGAGGGGGATGATCTCAGCGGCCCGGGCACCCTGGTGGCGCCGAATCCTCTCCAGGGCGGCAGTGCCGCGGACGTGGATACCTGGCTGGGAGTCCGAAACAATCCTATGGTCACCCGCTTTGCGGTGCTGCCCATAGAGCCGGTGACGGATGTGGTGAAGATTGCCATTACCATAGAACAGCAAGCATACACAGCGGTAAGCCTGTCTGAGTTGATGTTCCTGGAGTATGACCCCGCTCGCTGCCTGCCGGACCAGATCGCCGGGCTCTTTGATGGAGAACTTCGTACCCGTCTGCGGGCCGGCGTCACCCAGGCGGAAATCAGCGCCCTGCGCCAGCGCCTGGAAGGCGATGAGGGGAAATATTATCTCTATCTGGATACCTTGGCGGATGAACTGGCCTTGGCGGAGGAGCTCCTGCAGGGACAGAGCCAGGGTGCGGTCTTGGAGGGAATCGACAGCCGCAGCGATACCTTGGACGGCCAGCGTTACCATCAGGGCGGCAGCATCCTCCAGCCCCTGGGAGCGGCAGCCCGGGCTGGTCAGGAAATTACCATCTACGCGACCGGTATCCCGGCGGGACAGCGGCTGACGGTGTACGCCAGCCAGTTCAACGCCGAGGCCTCCGCCTGGCGGGCTGAAGTAGGTGTGCTCTCCAACGGGCGGAACGTTCTTACGGTGCCCCAGATTGGCAGCCAGAACACGGAGCGGGGCGGCAGCCTCTATTTTACCTACAGCGGTCCCCAGGCGGAGCATATCGGTCTCCATGTCCGCCGGGCAGTGGATATTCCTCTGCTGGAGCTGGCGGATTGGTACACGCTGAGCGAGGATGCCCGCCGGAATACTCTGCATAATTACGTCGAGGAGCTGGAGCGCTATACGGCGGCTCTGAACGTCACAAATGCCACCCAGACGACCAACTGTCTCAACGTCACGGAGATTTCCACGCCTACCATGCTGCTGTCTCTGCCTGCCAAGGCGGTGCTGGGCAGTATCGGTCAGAGCCGGGGAGAACAGGTGGAAACGCTGTACCTTACCGTGGAGGCCTGGGAGGATTTGATGCACATCTGCAAGACGACCCAGGGCATTGACAACACCTACGCAGCCAACGACATGGAAACCCGCCAGAATATCCGCTGCATGCAGATGTTTGCCGGGGCCTTCATGTACGCGGCGGGGAACCACATCGGCATTGGTTACAGCTCCTGCGGCGGCATGGCCTGCGGCAAGCCCATCCGCACGCTGGAGTCCGGCGCTCAGGCCAACCGCATCTTTGGCTGGGGCATTGCCCACGAGATTGGCCATAACATGGATAAGCTGGGAAAGGCTGAGACGACCAATAATATCTACGCGCTCATGGGACAAACCTTCGATGGGGCGGAAAATACGCTGCCCTCCCGTCTGGAGCTGAGCGGGAAGTACCCCGCCATTTTCCAGAAGACGGCCCAGGGAAGCCCCGGCGATTCCAACAACGTGTTTGTTCAGTTGGGCCTCTATTGGCAGCTCCACCTTGCCTATGATGACGGCGCGAATCCGCTGGACTTCTACAACCGCTTCTTCAAAGCCTGGAAAGCGAAAACCCATTTTGCCGGGGCTTCCGGCTATGGCGATTGTCTGGCCCGCACGGCTTCTGCGGTTGCAGGCCGGAACCTGACTGAGTTTTTCACCCGCTGGGGCGTCCGTCTCAGTGACGAAACCCGCGGAATCCTGCAGGGGTACCCAGAGGAACCGCGCGCGGTCTGGTATCTCAGCGACCAGAGCCGCCGGGACCGTCTGGCTGGCGTGCAGCCTGCTTCCGGCGAGATCCAGGTGACGGCGAACCGGACACAAGAAAACGTCATTACCTTGGAGATACAGTCCAACATCTCTGGAAATGTGCAGGGTTACGAGATTCGCCGCAGCAGCGACGGCGGGCTGACCTACCAGTCCATTGCGTTTACCAGCGAAGCACGGTATGAGGATGTGGTAGGCTCTGCAAACCACCGGACTTATACCTATCAGGCAGTGGCTTATGACCGGTTGGGCTATCAGGTAAGTGAAGCCAAGACCAACGAGGTGCGGATTGCCTATGATAAAACGGTTCCGGCAGACAGCTATACCCTCAGCCGGAACGGGGAGACCGTCACCTTTACACTTCAGGAAGCGACGCCGGTCACCGGCCTGAAGATTGCCAACGGCGCGGGCTTGTCTGAAGGGACGTTCTCTGTTCAAATTACGGCAGAGGAGGGCGGCGAGCCGGTTCTCGCCCTGGAAGGCAGCTTCGGACAGGGGAATCAGGCCGTGGACGACCCGAGCAGCTATCTCGCCTATTTCTGGAAGCCCGGCACCAACGGCGCGGATACCCGGGTCTGGACCTATGATGCGTTGACGGTTACGGTGACTGTGCCGGAAAGCGTGCCGGAGCAGGATATTCAGTTGGTGCGCTATGCCGGTGATGACGTGGCCTTCCTGGAAGAGGGCTTCGTGGGTCTGCTGGCGGATGATTATGACTACGGTCAGGGGATAATCCCAGCCGGAACCCTTATTGTGGCGGGTACTTATCGGGGCAATCCGGTGTACCAGACCATTCGTCTGGAAGGCCGCTTCACACAGACCGGCGTGAACGAGGAAGGGGAGTTTGTCTCCAACACGGACTCCCGCTGGCTCAATGGCAAGGCCTATCTCTTCGCGGAAATTCCCGCCGATGGAGAGGTCAGCGACATCAGTGACGGCATCTTCCTCTTCGTGCCTGACGTGCAGCGGGAGGCGGAACTCCAGGGAGAGGAAAGCCATTGCAATCCGACCAACCTGCTGCCCAGCGAGCTGCGGGCGGTGCTGTCCCGCACGGACCTGCCAGACTCGGCAGAGAGCCAGCGGGTGACGGCGGAGACCCTCTGGAGAAACAGCCCTGGCGGAGAGGACCTGCCGGTAATCGTATTGGAGGAAGGCGAATGAAGCGTGTATGGACGGCCCTTGCGGCCCTGTGCCTGCTGGTTCTGGGACTGCCGGTTTCGGCGGCCCAGAGCCCTGGCGTGACCTACTGGACGGATGGGGACAATGTCCGTCTGGCCCTGGAGGGCGTGGAGGAGAAAATCAGCGGCTTACAGTTGGAGCTGACCTTGGAGGGCCGGTGTCCGGATGCTGTATTCACTCCCGCCCCGGCGGATGCCTACAGTCCCCCTTGCCGGGTGGAGCTGGACGGCAATACCACTCGCATTACCCTGTATCTGGCAGCGGAGGAGGGGCTTTTGGAGGGGAAAAATCTCTTTCTGGGAACGTTGAGTCCCCGAGGGTCCTGCAGTCTTCCCAGCCGGGGAGAGCTGCTGCTGCTGGACCGGAGTCTTGAGCCGGTCGCGGGCAGCGCTCAGCGGGTGCAGATGACCCAGGGCAGCGGTCCGGCCCCTCAGCCCTCGGGAGAGCGCTGGCAAATCCGCATGGCCCGGATGGAGCACGGTACGGTGACGGCCCGGCCTTCTCCGGCGGCGGCAGGGGAGACGGTCACGCTGACGGCCTCACCGGATACCGGATATCAGCTGGAGCGCATCACGGTCCGGGATACGCGGGGACAGGAACTCCGGACCAGCAAGAGCAGCGAAACCCGCGTCACCTTTGTGATGCCCAATCGGGATGTAGAGGTATCCGCGGAGTTTACTGCCGGTAAAGAGACAAAACCGGAGCCCGCTTTTCAGGATGTTCGCCCCGGAGACTGGTGTTATGACGCTGTGCGCTACGTCTATCAGGAAGGACTGATGAACGGCACCACCAGCACCACGTTCAATCCCAACGGCACCACTACCCGGGGCATGATCGTGGCGATTCTCTACCGGCTGGAGGGCTCGCCCTCCACCGGTATTTCCGGATTTACGGACGTAGCCTCTGGAGTCTACTATGCTTCCGCCGTAGCCTGGGCCTCGGCCAACGGCATTGTCAACGGCTACAGTGACAACACGTTCCGGCCCGGAAATCCCATTACCCGGGAGCAGATGGCCGCGTTCCTTTACCGCTACGCCTCCTATAAGGGCCGGGATGTTTCACGCCGGGGAGACCTCAGCGCCTTTGAGGACGCCGGGCAGATTGCTCCTTACGCCGTGGACGCCATGAGTTGGGCCAACGGAATGGGACTGATTAACGGCACCAGTGCCGTGCGTCTGACGCCTTCGGGAAATGCGACCCGGGCGCAGGCGGCAGTCATTCTCAGCCGCTATGCCCAGAACGTGGTGCACTGACGGCAAAGGAAAAATCCCTTCTGAAGAGGAACTGGTTTGATAAAAAGCCTCCTGGAAAGCAGCTGCTTTCC
>JAAWLO010000120.1 GCA_022797935.1 Oscillibacter sp.
TTGCCGCAGCCGGAGGGACCCAGCAGGGTCATAAAATCGCCGTCCTCGATGGTCAGGTTGATATCGCGGAGGACATGGTTGCTGCCGTAAAATTTATCAATGTGCTTTAACTCAATGCGGCTCATACAGCACGTTTCCTTTCTGTTCGAAATGAGAGCTCCAAAAGCGGCCGGCAAAGGAATTTCCCTTCCCCGTCCCCCGCAGGGGAAGGGGAAGGCGGGGGCTCCTCTTTTGACGGGCGGCGGAGCACAGCGGATTTTTTCCGCCGCTTACCAGCTTTTGCCGATGTCTGCGCCGGCAACCCGGTTGGCGAAGGTGTAGCAGATGAGGATGAACAGCAGCACGCACACGGAAATCGCGTCGGACATCTGGGCGTACCCCTCCTGCGAATAGGTAAAGGCCAGATAGGACATGGTCCGGGTGGTGGGCGTCATCATAATGATAATGAGGTCCAATTCCTTGGCAATGGAGATAAAGACCAGCATCAAACCGGAGACAAAGCCGTTTTTCGCCAGCGGGACAATGATGGAGGCCATCCGCTTCCAGAAGCTGGCGCCGGCAATATCTGCGGCCTCCTCCAGCTCCACGCTGATGGAGAGCATATTCGCGGTACCAGAGCGGCTGGCGAAGGGGAAGTGCTTCACCACAGAGGTAAGGACAATCAAGGTAAAGCTGCCGTACAAGGAGGGAATCAGTCCGCCGAAGTGCGGCACGCTGAACATGGAGAAGTACATGGTGGAGAAGGCCACGCCGCTCATCAGATAGGGCACGAATACCAGCTGTTCGGTGAGGTTGCCGTACCACTTGCCGCGGCCCCGGGAGCTGATGTATCCCAGGAACTGGCCGCAGAAGGCCGTGATGAGGGAGGTGATGACCGTCAGGCGGATGGTGTTCCACAGGGCGCTGAAGAACTCGTCGTTGCGGAAAATGCCCTCGTAGTTGGTGTAAGTCTGGGCTTCGCCGCTCTCGCCGATCCAGTTGTAGAGGGTCAGGTTATCCAGGCCGTAGCCCGCGCCGGGCGTAACCTGGAAGGTCTCCATCACCAGCACGAAGAAGGGCATTACCATAGCCAGGAACAGGAACACGCCCAGGAAAGCCATCATAGGCTTCTTGGCTGCGCCCAGAGGCATCAGCGTACTGCGGCCGCCCTTGCCGCCCACGGTGGCGTAGGACTTGCGCACGCCGATGGCCCGCTGGTTGCTCAGAAGAATCAGCGCCGCCAGACCCACCAGAACAATGGACATGGCATAGCCCACGCCCCGGGGACCCTGGTCAATGTATACGCGCATCCGGGTGGCCAGGGTATAGTAACCAATGCGGTTGCCCAGGTTGGCGGCCACGCCGTAAGTACCGATGGACTTGGAAACCGTCATGACCAGGGCGGAGAGCACAGAGGGCAGAATCAGCGGCAAGGTGATATACCGGAGAATCTGCGCCTTGTTGGCGCCTTGGATCTCGCCCATCTCCTCCAGCTCCGAGTTGATGGAGCGCAGGGCGCCGGAGACCTGGATATAGGAGAAGGCGTAATAGTGCATGGACATGCACAGCACGATGGCGGTGGGACCGTAGGCCAGCCAGTCTGGAACGGGTATCCCCAGGCCGGTCAGAAATCCGTTTGCGCCGCTGGTGGGAGTTCGGAAGACCGACAGCCACGCAATGGCTTTCGTCCAGGAGGGGATCATGTAGGGCACGGTGACCAGCAGGCCCAGCCACTTTTTGCCGGGGATATCGGTGCGGATCATCAGCCACGCCAGCACCGAACCCAGAGGCACGGAGATCAGCGTGGTAAACAGGCCGCAGACGAAGGAGTTGAACAGGGGCTCCCACAGCACAGCCTTGGAAAGGTTGCTGAACAGCATGTACTGCCAGTAGTACAGCGTGAAATCACCAACTTCGCCGTTTACCCGGCGGAGTTCTCCCTTTGCCAGGGTGAAGGTGGACTTAATCATGGTCAGCAGCGGGATGACAATCAGGCAGAACAACACGATCAGACTGACCAGCACGACCATGTTGAAGGGGTTTCTGAGCACGTTGAGGATGAGGTTTTTCATCCGGCGTGCCGTCATTTTCTTTTTGGGCGGTCTCTCTTTCGCGGGGGGCGTTTGCTTTGCCACAGTTACTGCATTTGACACGATAACACCTCTTTCTGATGACAGGAGCCTGCTCCAGATGGGGGGCTGCGGAACCGTTTGCGGACCGGCTGCGGGGCAATATTGCGCAAACGTTTACGATTATCTGTTTCCATTATAAAGAATTTCAGAGGGGTTTGTCAATTGATAGGTTCCCAATTTTCCAAGGGGATTTTTATTCACTTTTACAGATTATCTGCGCTTTTCACAAAGCAATAGGGTGTAAATCTGTGATTTCGCCGAAAAAGCCGGATTGACATTTTCATAACAACGAATACGTTTTCCTGATTTGCATCAGCCTTGGAACTGGGCGGCGTAGATGGCGGCGTAAATCCCTCCGGCCCGCAGGAGCTCTGCGTGGACGCCGGACTCCGCTGCGCGGCCCTGGTCCAGCACCAGAATGCGGTCTGCCTCCTGGATAGTGGCCAGGCGGTGGGCGATGACGAAGCAGGTGCGGTTCTGCCGCAGGCGCTCCAGGGCCAGACTGATTTCCCGCTCGGTCTCCGTGTCCACGCTGCTGGTGGCCTCGTCCAGGATGACCATGTCCGCGTCGGCCAGCAGGCAGCGGGCGATGGCCAACAGCTGTTTCTGGCCCTTGGAGATGCCATCGCCGGTGAGGACGGTGTCGTAGCCATCCGGCAGAGAGGTGATGAAGCGGTGAATGCGGGCGGCCTTGGCGGCCTCGATTATGCGCTCCCGGGAGGCGCCCGGCGTGCCGTAGGCAATGTTCTGCGCAATGGTGCCGCCAAAGAGCCAGGTGTCCTGGAGCACCAGGGCCAGACGGCGGCGGAGGCCGTCCCGGCTGTAGGCGTTGATTGGGACGCCGTCAATGGTGATGCTTCCGGCCTGGGGCTGGTAGAACCGGAGGAGCAGAGAGACCAGAGTGGTTTTCCCCGCGCCGGTGGAACCCACCACGGCGGTGAGGCTTCCGGCTGGAATATGGGCGGTGAAGTCCCGCAGGACCGGGCGGGCGGGATCGTAGCCGAAGGTAACATGGTCAAAGCGGATTTCTCCCCGAAGCCGGAGGGTGGGCGGGGCGTCCGCCTCTTGAGAACCGGGGGCGGAGCAGGATGGGTCTGCCGCCTCCGGCGCCTCGTCCAGCAGATCCAGTACCCGTTCCGCGGCGGCGGCACTGGCCTGCAGCTCGCCCAGGAGATTGGCGGCCTCCCGGATGGGACCGGAAAATTTCCGCGAGTAGAGGACGAAGGAGGAGAGGTTTCCCAGGGACAGGCTGCCCGCCAGATACAGCAGAGCCCCAAAGAGGCTGATAGCCGCCAGAGAGGCGTTGTTGATGAAATTCACCGAGGGTCCCAGGGAGGCGCTGGCCCGGTCCGCGGCGTAATAGGCCTTGGAAGCGGCGGCGTTGCGTGCCTCAAAAAGCGCCTGGTCCGCGGCCTCCACGCCGTAGGTCCGAATCGATTTCCGGCAGCCCATTCGCTCATCGGCAAAACCGTTGAGGGCTCCCAGTTCTTTGGAGCGGCGGCGGTAGAGGGGCTGAAGGCGTTTCATCTGAAACTGGGTCAGCGCCGCCGACAGGGGAACGGTCACAAAAAATACCAGAGTCAGCCGGGGTGAGAGGAGCAGCAGCATCAGAAAGGACCCGGCCACGGTGAAGACGCTGGTGCCCAGGTGCAGGAGATCTGTAGAGAGGGTGGCATTGACGGTGTCCACGTCGTAGCAGACCCGGCTGATGAGGTCCCCCGCCGGGTGAGTGTCGAAAAAGTCCACCGGCAGTTCGCTCATGCGGTTGAAGGCGGCGGTGCGCAGGTCGTGGGAGACGGATTGACTGATATGAATCAGCCGGGCGGCAATGAATCCGGTGAACAGAGAGGACAGGCCATAGCAGCCCAGCATTCCGGCGCAGGCCAAGAAAACCCCCGGAAAATCAACCTCGCCGGCCCGGATTCCGATGGCGTCCACGGCCTTGCCGGAGAGGAACGGGGCAGCCAGGGACAGCAGGTTGCCCGCCAGCAGAAGCAGCATCAGCAGAGCCAGCCGGAGGCCGTAGGGGCGGAGAAAGGGCACCAAGCGGAACAAGCCATGTTTCTTCTTCATGCCATTCCTCCCATTTGCAGTTCCGCCATGCGGCGGTAGCGGGGGCAGGTGTTCAAAAGCGCCTCGTGCCGCCCCTGGGCCGTGATGACGCCGTCCTCCAGCACCAGAATGCGGTCCGCGTTCCGCAGGGAGGCGACCCGCTCGGAGATGACGGCCAGCGTTACGCCGGGACAGTCCCGCCGGATGGCGGCGTGGAGCGCGGCGGCGGTGCGGTAGTCCAGGGCGCTGTCCGCGCCGTCCAGCACGAGAATCCGGGGGTTTCCCGCCAGGGCCCGGGCGATCAGCAGCCGCTGGCGCTGGCCGCCGGAGAAATTCGCGCCCCGGATATCCACCGGCGTGTCCATCCCTTGGGGAAGGGTCTGGAGAAAATCCCAGATCTGCGCGGTGCGGGCGGCGGCGATGGCCTCCTCCCGGGAGATATCCCGCAGGAAGGCAATGTTTTCGTAAACGCTTCCGCGCAGCAGGGCCTCATTCTGAAATACCACGCCGAAGGGCCGGTTCTGAGGCGAAAGGGAGGCGGCGTCCCGTCCTTCCACCCAGACCAGACCGCTGTCCGCGTCGTAGAGCCGGAGAAGCAGGGAGACCAGAGTGGTTTTCCCCGCGCCGGTGGGACCCAGGATGCCCAAGGTTTCCCCTCTGTTTAAAGAGAAGGAAGCGCTGTCCAGGTCCTTTTCCACCCCCAGATAAGAAAACGACACCGCTTCCATACCCAACTCCGGACCGTCGGAGGGCCCGGTCCGGACCGGCTGGTCCTCCGGGGCCAGAAGGACTTCCTCAATCCGCCGGGCAGAGGCGGCGCCCTTGCTGATCATAGTGAATATTCGTGCAATACCCAGGGTGGCAGTCTGAATCATGGCGAAGTAGGAGAGAAAGGCCACGATCTGCCCCGAGGCCAGGCGGCCATCGTTCACCAGAAAGGCCCCCGCCAGCAGCACCAGCACCAGACCGGTGTTCAGAAGGAAGGTGGACAGGGGCTTGGCGATGGCCATAGCCTGTCCGGCGGCCTCCTCCGTGCGGCGGGCCTCCTGACTGACGGCGAAAAAGCGTTCCCGCTCCCGGCCCTGACAGGCCAGCGCCTTGATGACGCGGACGCCGGCGGCATTCTCCCGGATAACCCGGACGACGGTGTCCACGGCTTCCTGTGCGCTGGTGTAGAGGCGGATTCCCCGGCGGGTTACGGCCCAGATAGACAGGAAGGTGGCGGAACAGACCACCAGCTGCACCAGGGCCAGGGGCGGAGCCTGGAAAAAGGTCAGCACCAGCCCACCCAGAACCAGCATGGGGGCCCGGACGCCGCCCCGCTGGATTTTGTCGTACATCTGATGAACGTTGTAGGTGTCGTTGGTCAGCCGGGAGACCAGGGAGGCAGTGGAAAAGCGGTCCGCCTGGGCTTGCGAGAGGGCCAGCGTCCGGCGGTAGAGGTTCTGGCGGAGTGTCTGGGTCATCTCCATGGAAACGGAGGCGGCCATACGGTTGGCGGTGATGTTGCAGAAGGCCGCGCCGAAGGCCACGAAGAGCATCCCGCCTCCGGCCCGCCAGATGGCAGGGAGGTCCTGCGCGGGGACGCAGCTGTCGATGATGTGGGCCAGCAGCAGAGGCAGAATCAGTTCCAGGATAGCGGCTGTGAACTTCACCGTCACACCGGCGGCGGCCCGAAGGGCATAAGGGCGCAGGCAGCGCAGAATGGTTTTCATCACCGTCCTCCTTCGCTCAAACGTTTGCAGAATCTTCCTTTATGATACCCCAGCCCCAGGCGTCAAGTCAATCTCTTATTTGTCAATCTTTATTTATATAGTATGGTCCGAATCCCAAAGAGACAAACCGGCGTCCATCCGGCGGAGCTTCCGGAGGGCGGGGTGGACAAAACTGCGTTACACATATATAATAAAACAAAACAGATAAAAGCGTGGGATACCCCCTCCTGCACGGCGGGAAAGCGGGAGAATTTCCGGAATCTTCACAGGATTCCGTGGTTTTGGAGCGTCTGGAAGACACAGGCCTCTTTGTTACTGTTATGTTACAAACAACGATAACATATTGCTTTTCAAAAAAGGCTGTGTTATATTCATCATGCGGCACGGATGTGGCGGAGCTCCCGGAGTAGATACGGGAACGGCTAGCCACTGTATGTGCGCCGGAAATCCCGACGCGTCTGAGCCGTAAATAATAGCGGCGAACTTCCCGCTACATCATAAGGAGGACAATCCATGAAGAAGTTCTTATCCCTGGTTCTGGCTCTGGTTATGACCATGTCTTTGGTCACCATCAGCGCCGGAGCCACTGAGTACAAAGATCTGACCGACAAGGATGATCTTGGTATTCAGTATCAAGAGGCGGTTGCCGTGCTCAACAAGATCGGTGTTATCACCGGTTATGACGACGGCAGCTTCCGCCCCGACGTTGAGCTG
>JAAWLO010000121.1 GCA_022797935.1 Oscillibacter sp.
GTAGAACTCCTGGGCATTGTCCTGCTTGCTGGTGAAGCTCACGCCGCCGTCCCGCTTGCTCAGCTCGAACACAAGCCGCTCCGTCTGGGCCAGCTTTTCGTCGTAGCTCTTCCCCGGCAGGTTCATCTGAACCCGGAACTGCCGGGCGCTGCGGGAGGTATCCAGGTCCATGATCCGCTCCGCCGCCGCCTGGTCGGAAACCACCAGGAAGAGGGTGGCCTCCTCATCTCCCAGGAGGACGGTATTGCCGTGGCGGATGACCTCCGTGATCTCCTCCCGGACGTGGAAGGGCAGTCCCTCCCCGCCGAAGCGGGCGGCGATGGTGAAGTCCGCCGGGAAGCTTTCCAGCTTCTTCGGGCAGGCCAGAACCTCATCCGGGGCCAGAAGGACCTTCCGGCCCGTCAGGCGGCTGTAGTCCTCCGCCGTCACCACCTCCATCTGTGTCCGGACGCAGTCCTGGTCCAGGTTCAGGGCAATTTCATTTCCCCGGATGCCGCAGTAAACCCAATAGCGGGTATAGTACCGGGACTCGGTGAAGCCTCCGGAGGCTTCGGCGGCGGCCTCCACCTCCCGCAGATGATCCATCGGGTCCCCCGGCTGGTTTTCCAGGTCCTGGAGGAACTCGATGTCATAGGGGAACATGTCGTTCAGGGAGTCCTCCAGGCCGATGTTCATGGCGATGGTGGTGGAAACCGTCACCAGCACCATGGTGGAGAGAATGCAGATGCTGGCCAGGCCCACGGCGTTCTGCTTCATCCGGTAGAGCAGGCCGGAGACGGCGGTAAAATGCCGGGTCTGGTAGTAAAAGGTTTTGTTGGCCCGCAGGCGCTTGAGCACCGCGATGGACCCGGCGGTGAAGAGGCAGTAGGTGCCGGTAATCACCAGGAACACCGCCCCGAAAAAGAACAGCATGGCCTCGATGGGATTCTTGGTGGTGATGGCGATGACATACCCGCCGCCCAGGGTCAGCACCCCCAGGACCACCAGCAGCCATTTCGTCCGGGGCTCCCGCTCGCCGGCGGAGGCGCCGCGGAGCAGCTCCACCGGCCGGGACCGGCCCACCCGCACAAGATTCACCACCAGGGTGAACAGAAACAGCGCGCCGAAGAGCTGGCAGGTCTCCAGGATGCCCCGGAGGGAAATCTCCATGCCGAACTGGGCGGGGATCCGGACCATCTTCAGCAGAACCAGCAGCACCGCCTTGCTGAACAGGATGCCCAGGGCAATTCCTCCCGCCAGGGAGACGGCGGCGCAGAAGAGAGTTTCCCACACGCACATCCGGGCGATGTGGCGTTTTTCCAGGCCCAGGATGTTGTAAAGCCCCAGTTCCCGCTGGCGGCGCTTCATGACGAAGCTGTTGGCGTAGCACAGCAGCACGCCCGACAGCAGCGCCGCCACGAAGCAGCCGATTCCGGCGAAGCTCTTGAGGTACATGGCTCCCCGGACCGTGTCCAGGCCCTTGTTGTAGCTCAGGAAGAGCAGGATGTAATACATGGCCGCCGTCACGGAGCAGGAGAGCAGGTAGGGCCCGTAAAACCGCCCGTTGCGCACCAGATTCACCAGGGCCAGGCGGGGAAAGAAGCCGGTTTTACGCATGGGGTCCGCCCCCTTGCGTCAGCACCGTGAGGGCGTCGGAAATCTTGGCGAACTGGGCCTCAGCGGACTGCTCCCCCCGGTAGAGCTGGTGGTAGACCTGGCCGTCCCGGAGGAAGAGGACCCGCTGGGCGTGGCTGGCGGCCTTGACAGAGTGGGTGACCATCAGGATGGTCTGGCCGCCCTGGTTGATCTCGCCGAAGAGCTCCAGCAGGTTGTCGGAGGCCCGGGAATCCAGGGCCCCGGTGGGCTCGTCGGCCAGGACGATCTGCGGCTCTGTGATGAGGGCCCGGGCCACGGCGGCCCGCTGCTTCTGTCCGCCGGAGACCTCGTAGGGGTACTTTCCCAGAATCTGCTCAATGCCCAGCTGGGCGGCAATGGGCTGAAGCTTCCGGCGCATGGCGTCGTAGCCCTCTCCGGCCAGCACCAGGGGCAGGAAGATGTTGTCCTGCAGGGAGAAGGTATCCAGCAGGTTGAAGTCCTGGAACACGAAGCCCAGCCGGGACCGCCGGAAGGCGGCCAGGTCCCGTTCCCGGATGGCGGAGAGGGGTTTTCCGCTGAGGAAGACCTCTCCGGCGGTGGGCCGGTCCAGGGCGGCCAGGATATTCAATAGGGTGGTTTTTCCGGAGCCGGACTCCCCCATGATGGCCACGTATTCCCCGGCCTCCACGGAAAAATTCACGTCGGTCAGCGCCGTTACCTGGCTGCCGCCGAAGCGGGTGGTGTAATTCTTTTGCAGATGCTGTACTTCCAATAATGCCATATTGATTGGCCTCCTCTCGGGTTGTGAGCTTATTGTAGCAGAGCCCCGGCGGCGCTTCCATAGCTTTGCCTTACATTTCCCCGGGCTTATCTTACAGTTTTGTAAGATACCGCCCCCTTCCGGACCGCCGGAGGGATTTCCGCCCCGCCCGTCCGCACCGGATTCTGATTTTTTGGCCACAAGTACTACACAAACCGGGAAAAACGTGTTATGATAGGAAAGTTCCATCAGAATGACTCCGGAGGAGGGAACCCCCCGTTGAAAAAACGAATCTCTGTTCTGGCGGCGGCCCTGGTTCTGACAGGGGTCCTCAGCGGCTGCGGAAGCCTGAACCTGGTCTTCAATCCCCAGGACCTCTATACTCTGCCCGAGCTGCCCGCCAAATACACGGACCTCAACGCGCAGATCAACGCCATCCTGGAGGACGGCGCGGAATACGCCGCCCCCACCGCCGGCGCCAACATCCAGCCGGTCCAGCTGACGGACCTGGACGGGGACGGGCAGCAGGAGGCCGTGGCCTTCTTCCGCAAGCCGGAGGACGAAAAGCCCCTGAAAATCTGCATCTTCTCCTTCCAGGGCGGCAGCTACCGCCAGACCGCCGTCATTGAGGGCAGCGGCTCTTCGGTTTACAGCGTCGTCTACAGCGACCTGGACGGGGACGGCCGCACAGAGCTGCTGGTGGGCTGGCGCATCAACGCCGAGCTCCAGGCCCTGTCGGTTTACACCCTCTCTCTCTCCGGCGCGGCGGAGCTCCTCCACAGCGTCAGCTACGTCCGCTACGCCAACGCCGACCTCGACCAGGACGGAAGGCAGGAGCTGATTGTCCTCCACGCCGATGAGGAGGGCGAGGGCGTGGCCGACTACTATAACTGGCACAGCGAGGGCCTGTTTCTCCAGTCCACCGCCCGGGTCTCCTGCACCATGGCGGAGCTGAGCCAGCAGGGCCGGCCAACCCTGGGTGTCCTGCGGGACGGCGAGCCCGCCCTCTTCCTCACTGGCGTGACGGAGCAGGCCGGGGCGGTCACGGATATTCTGGCCGTGCGGAACGGGGAGCTGGGCAACGTTGTCCTCTCCGAGGCCACCGGCGTCTCCAGTGAGCTGGCTCCCTTCTGCGGTCTTTACCCCGCCGACATCAACGGCGACGGCGTCACCGAGCTCCCCGTTCCCACCCAGTCCGGCACGGAGAGCCTCTCCCAGCAGGTGGACTGGCGGGCGTTCTCTCTGGAGGGCGGCGGCGAGACGGTCTGCAGCACCTACCACTGCATGGAAGATGGCTGGTATCTCCACCTCCCCGCCGGCTGGCCGGGACACATGCAGGCGGAGCGCGTCTCCGCCTCCGGCGAGGCCAGCGTCACCTTCTACCGCCAGGAGGCCAACGGCAGCCGGGGGGCCGCTCTGCTGCGGATTACCGCCGTCACCGGTTCCGGGCGGGAGGTCCGGGCCACCCGGGGCAGCCGCGTTCCCCTCAGCCGCCAGCGAACCACCATCTACACCGCCGAGCTGCCGGAAAACGGCGACGGCACGCTGACCATCGAGAGCGTGCGCACGGCCTTCAGCCTCATTGCCCAGGACTGGATTGCCGCTTACAACTAACTGTTCCGCTCTCCCGTCCCGGACGCCGGGGCAATCTGCGGAAACGGAGGTAACCGAAATGAAAAAAGTATTGGTATTGGAAGACGAGGCCAGCATCCGCAGTTTTATCGTCATCAACCTGCGGCGGGCGGGCTACGACGTCATAGAGGCCGAGAGCGGCGAGATCGCCCTGGAGCTTCTGCGGGAGAACCGGGACACCCGGGTGGCCCTGCTGGACATCATGCTGCCGGGGATCGACGGCTTTGAGGTCTGCCGCCGCATCCGGGCCACCAACAGCCGCATTGGCATCATCATGCTCACCGCCCGGTCCCAGGAGATGGACAAGGTGACCGGCCTCATGACCGGGGCCGACGACTACGTCACCAAGCCCTTTTCCCCGGCGGAGCTCACCGCCCGGGTGGACGCTCTGGTCCGCCGTTCCGGCGGCGAGGAGCCTGCCCAGACCGGCGAAATCCACCAGCCTCCCTTCCTCCTCAACACCCGGAACCGCACCCTGGAGAAAAACGGCCAGCGGGTGAAGCTGACCCAGGTGGAATATTCCATCATGCGGGTCTTCATGGAGAACCCCGGCAAGGCCCTCTCCCGGGAGGAAATTCTGGACATGGTCTGGGGCCGGGACTACTTCGGGGAGCTGAAAATCGTGGACGTGAACATCCGCCGCCTCCGGCTGAAGATTGAGGACAACGTCCAGAATCCCTCCTATATCACCACCGTCTGGGGCTACGGCTACAAATGGGAACTGTGAATTCCGGCGGCGGCTGGAAGGAGGGCGTGGGCATGGAGAAGGAGCAAAAGTGGAAATCCCTGCGCCTCCGGGGCCTGCGGCAGCGGTGGATCATCAATTCCATCCTCCCCATTCTGGCCCTGCTGGTGCTGGTGGTGACCCTGTTCTCCGCCGGGGTATCCAACTATTACTACGGCACCATGCAGCGGGGTCTGGAGACCCGGGCCCAGGCCCTGGCCAACTCCTTCAACGAGTATTTTATGGACAACGGCTTCGCCAGCTACTACCAGAAGGCCGTCCAGTCCGCCGAATCCTTCGAGGAGAAAAACCGGATTGAGCTCCAGTTTATCGGCTCCAACGGCCGGATACAGGTTTCCACCTCCGGCCTGACGGCGGGCACCTCGCCCCAGACGGAGGACATTACCCGGGCCCTTCAGAATGAGGACGCCCCCTACCAGGGCCGGGACCCGGAGACGGGGGAACCCATTCTGGCGGTATCCCGCCCGCTGACGGCCAACGGCCGGGTGGTGGGGGTCATGCGGCTGGTGACCTCTCTCCGGGCGGCGGACCGCCAGGTAATGCTGACGGTGGGGGCCATCTTTCTCATTGCGCTTTTGTGCATGCTGCTGGTCATCATCTCCAACCTGCTCTTCATCAACAATGTGGTGGAGCCGGTGGCGGTGGTGACGGAGGCGGCCAAGCGCATTTCCACCGGCAGCTACGGCGCCCAGATTGAGAACCACTATTCCGACGAGCTGGGAGAGCTGGTGGACAACATCAATGATATGTCCCTGAAAATCAGCCAGAATGAGAAGATGAAAAGCGAGTTCATCTCCTCCGTCTCCCACGAGCTGCGCACGCCGCTCACGGCCATCAACGGCTGGGGGGAAACCCTGCTGGAGGCCGGCCTCACCGACGACCCGGAACAGCTGCGCCGGGGTCTGCGGGTGATTGTCAACGAGTCCCGGCGTCTGTCCAACATGGTGGAGGAGCTTTTGGACTTCTCGAAGATGGAGGACGGCCGCTTTACGCTTCAGGTGGAGGAGGTGGACCTCCAGGCGGAGCTGGAGGACGCGATTTTCACCTATCAGGAGCTGTTCCGCCAGGACGGCATTGCCCTGGAGTACCACCCGGGGGACGCCATTCTCCCCATGCTCTCCGGGGACCCGGAGCGGCTGAAGCAGGTGTTCTGCAACGTGCTGGACAATGCCGCCAAGCACGGCGGCGCGGGCCGGCGGATTGACGTCTCCATTGCTCTGGAGGGCGCCGCCCAGGTGGTTCGGGTGCGGGACTACGGTCCCGGGGTTCCGGAAGCGGAGCTGCCCTTTATCAAGCAGAAGTTTTATAAGGGCACTTCCAAAGCCCGGGGCAGCGGGATTGGTCTGGCGGTTTGTGATGAAATCGTCCGGCTTCACCGGGGGGAGTTTTTTATTGGCAATGCGGATGGCGGGGGGGCGGTCGTAACCATTAAACTGCCCGTTGGCTAGTTCCCCGAACGGGGAAGAGGTTCTCGCTCCGCGAGGGGAGGGATTGGGTTTTTCCCCGCAGGGGAAGGTTTTTTTCTCCGATAGGGAGATGTTGCTTTTTCCCCGAAAGGGGAAGGTTTGTACCTGCCCTGACGGGCGGGGAAATGCCAGCCAGGATGCTGGCTGGTTCACTGCAGCACCGTCGCGGCGGGACGATTCCCGGCCCCTGCCGGGGCCGCCAATCGTGCCGCATCCTCGAAAGCGGCTTGCTGCATCCGCCACAGGCGGCGC
>JAAWLO010000122.1 GCA_022797935.1 Oscillibacter sp.
CGCCTCGTCGATGATGAGGAGGTAGCCCCGGTTGGTGTTGAAGAACTCCCGGATGCCGTTGACCCTGCGCCAGATCGTGCCGTAGCCGTTGGGGAGCCCAATGCTCCGCTCGATCGCCTCCACCAAGTCCCGGCTGCTCATGGTGTCGTCGCACTCAATGTAGGCGACCCGGGGGAGTTTGGCGTACTCCCGGAGGGCGTAGGTCTTGCCGTAGCCACTGCGGGCCACCACGATGCCCAGGCCCATATACTCCTGGCTGCTCTGGCATACGCCCAGAACGGCCTTAGCGTCCCGGCTCTCATAGAAGCGCGGCTTCTGCCGGCTCTTCTGGCCCGGTTCCGGAGGCGGCGGCAGCTCGATTTCCTCCCCGGTTTGGTTCGCCAGGAACTCGGCAAGTCTGGCCTCTATGCCCGTGGGGTCGCTGTCGTACTTCCCCGACAGGTACCGGGAAACCGTGACCCGGCTGTAATGAATTTCCTTCGCGATTGCCGCAATGCTGGTGCGCTGAGCCAAAATATAGCGGTTGATTTTTGCCGCCAGACTCTGCCCGTCCATGCCGTTGGATGCTGCTGTAGCTGCTGTGACTTCCATGGGATTCCTCCTATTCGTTGATAACCCTCAGTTTGGCAAGGGCGCTCTCGGCCTTCGATGCCAGAAATTCTTCTCCGGCCCTGCTTCGCTTCTTCTGGTTTCGGGCGGCGGCTTCTCCGCGGCAGCCTCGGTCCAGCGGAAGCGCAATGACCTTGCTACTGGGGGCATGACCAATCATAAGCTCCAGTTTGCCCACTGCGTCGGAGGGCCGCCCCTGTTCCAGCCGCACCTCGTAGGGAGTCGCGAAATCCTTCAGAACTTCCACACTGTCCCGGTACTGCCGTTTCTGGTCCCGCATCAGCTTTTCCAGCGCAGCCTGGGAGCACTTTTCCCCAAAGCCCAGCACTTCGGCGGAAACGGCCTCGCAGATCTTGTGCCCTTCCTGGTCGTAAACATAGAGCTTTGACACATCGTCGATATCCCATTTGATCTGGACGGTCTTATCCTTCCAGAAGCAAAGTTCATAGTCGGTATACAGAGTGCCAAACTTGTGGATACCTTGGTTGTATACCCGGGCCGTGTCTGCCTTCATCAGCAGCATCGCCGCATATTCCCGGGGCGGCGCGGCTTTCTCATACCGGGGGCCGCGGCGGTACAGTTCTCCCGGCGTGACCCATTTTTCGTTGGCCTCGGTCAGACCCCGGTGCTTCCGGGTGTGATAATGCTGTTCCTTCCATTCCGTCCAGGCATCGTAAAACTCTTCCAGGGTCAGCAGTTCTCCGCGTTCCAGCATCCCGTCGATATCCTTGTTCCTTTTGGCCTCGGTTTTCGAGCCGGTGAGGGTGCCGGTATAGGAGGCAAACCATTTGGAAAATCGGGAACAAACCGTTCCGAAAAGCCGCTCTACCGCCTTGACCCACGCCTGGTAGGGAAGCGCGCGGTCCACGCCCTCAATACCGATGCTCTGATAAAAGCCCACTGTCTCGGCATCAAACCCAAAGTCGATATTCCGCTTCTTCCGGTTTTGGCCGGTGAGCTCTTGCTTGGTGTAGTCCCTGCCGTTATCGATGAGCAGCCGCTTGGGGACGCCTGCCGTGTAGATCATTTTGACCAGAGATTCTTTCAGCGTGTCGCCGTTGGCCTTCACGCAGACGACGTCTCCCACGATTGCGCGGCTGCGCATGTCCATCCAGGCGACCAGCGTCGGGCGGACCGCCTTGACCTTCCCGTTCGGAGCGGTGTATTGGACCCAGAGGTCAAAGGTGTGTTCATCGCCGACCAGAAGTTCCATGACTTCCAGGGTAGTTGCATCCCGCTTACCCTTGAGCATCATCTTGTTCCGCCACTCCCGTGTCCCATTGGCGGCAAGATACCGGGCGGATGCCGCCCCTCGGGTACTCATCAGATAGTTGACGTATCGGCCCACCGTTTTGACGGAAGGATAGTCCTCCCAGCCCCGCTCCCGGGCAATCTCTTCGAATTTCTCGTAGAGCATTTCCCGGGTGCCCAGGTTGGCGGCAAACTGTTTGTCGAACCAGATGTTCTCAATGAGGGCCCGCTGCTCCGGGGGCAGGCTGGGGAAGGTGTCTGTTGTCTTTGGCTTCCGGCAGAGGGCCAGGGCCCGGAAATAGTCCCGGTTCTGCCCGTCCTCCTTCTCCAGCTTCAGCGCCCAGGCGTTGGCCTCCAGTACCTGCGTCTGGTACCGGTAGAAACTCTGCGGGCTGATGCCCAGCGTCACGGCCAGCCGGGCCGCAAGGTCTGTCCGTTTCTCTGGACCGGCGTAGTCAATGAACTCCTGCACCACGCGGGCCACCTCTACGGCTTCGTAGTACGCCTTCTTGTGCCCGTCTATGTAGTGGTTCAGGTCTGCGGCCACATACCAGGGGACCGCTTCGACCGTTCGCTTTTCTATGATGACATCCCTCCCATCTTTCTTTTGTTTGGCCTGCCACGCCTTTTGCGCTTTGGCTGTCAGGGAGGTGACAGAGAGCAGCACCTGACTTTTGCCCCCGTTTTCTCGGGTTTGAAGTCTAGTTATATAGCCTTCAGGAGCACGATTCATACGCTGAATGAGTGTATTGTACTTGATGCCCTCAAAGGCTGCGGCCTCTTCCAGCGTGATGTATACGTCCTGCACTGCCGTCCCTCCCTTCTGCTGTTATGCGGCAGTCACCTCCTCCACTTTCCGGGGGTCGAGGGCGAGGACGGCGATAATTGCCGGAATATGCTTTTCCCCCGGGCGTGTACCGTGAAGAATACGGCTCAGGTGCTGAGGAGAGGTTCCGATACAGCGAGCCAGTTCCGACTTAGTCATATCCTGGTCGGTAAGAGCCTTGACGACCATCTTGCCGAAGGGGGTAAGGTGGTTGTTTCCTTTCAACGCCGTCCTCCTTTCTGCGGTTTCATGGTTGGGCTACCTTCGGGTCTCCTTTACCGCCCATGCCAGGGAAAGCGCAACGCCAATCACCGCCGTCGCCTGGACAACGGGGTCCGGGGCGCTCATCGTGATGCACGCGGCAGAGAATCCCAGCGTAGCCAGTGACGCCAGACCGAAGACCAGTGGCAGACTGTAGAGTGGAACGGCTCTGCGCTCCATCCGTTGGCCCCGTGCTCCGGTATGCGCCGTCTCAATTTCTGTGAGAATGATGTCCAAGGCCTGGATGTCCTGGATGGTTTTCTCGAACTCCGCCTCCATACCGGGCTGAGCCTCGAAGGGATTGTGCGGAGCGGCAATGTGCTCCCGCTTCCGGCGTATGGCTTCCAAGCGGGTGTTCCGCGCCCACAGCCATGCCGCCTCAAGCTGCTTGGTTCTTTCTGCGCTGTGCGCCGTTCCCTTGACCTCCAGGCCGTTCATGACAGCGCCCCCTTTCGGAACTCCGTGACAGCGTAGTTTTTCCAGTACATCCGCCGGAGTTCGAGAACCTGGCTGCGCAGTTCCCGCTGGAGGATTTCTGCCGGGCATCCGTCCAGTTGGTCCAGGGCCGCATCCAGCTCCCGTGCCGAATGGAAGATGTTGCGGTAAATGGTACAGTCATTTTCCGGGCATTTCTCCTCCAGCAGTGCTCCCAGGCGATAGGCTTCCAGGGTGGCCGGACTGTCCCGGAGATTCTGCGGGAGATGCCGGAACTGCTCTCTGCATGAAGAGGCGGAATCTTCCTCGCTTGTATAGTTCCGCAGTTCCCGCAGAAGTCCATATAAGTTTTCGGGGGCCTTCGGCGCTTCTACCACCAGCTGTACAGTTCTAGCGACACCGGCAGAGGCAGGCGGTTCGGCACTGCCAAAGGTGTCCGGCGGCACGCAGAAGCGTTCATCCCCGCGGTCAATCATGCCCAAATCTTCCAGCGCCTGGGCGTAACCGCAAAGCTCATGGGTGGCGGCGCACGGGTCAAGGCCAGTATAGCCTCCCTGAAGCTCGACCTTCAGTAAAGTCTTCTGCTGCTTGAACAGCTTCTCCGGTTCCACAAGCTTTTCGCTGTCTCCTGCCTCGCTCTCCACAACGACGATAACCTTCGCCTCCGGCTCCGTCACATCCAGCTCGGACTCCAGTCCCCGGGCCTGCTCCACGGCCTCCTCCAGCGTTTCCGCGCTTTCGTACTCCATGACGCTCCGGTCAACGTCCAGGATACCAGTGTAGAGCTCGGCGTCGATCACGCCGAAGTTGCCCAGGCCGGTGCCCTCATACTCGCGCTTCTCCCGGTCGTTGAACCGGACGACCAGATAGCCGTTGATTTTCTTCAGTTTTCTCATTCTGCTTGTCCTTCCTTTCTGTGTGCCCTGCCATCGTCAGGCCGGGTAGGGCTCCCCCCGGCGACGCCCTTGCGGGCGTTTCGGCTAAACTACGTCGGCGAGTTGGTTGAAATGCTCCTCATACTGCCAACGAAAAGCGGCGGTCAAGCTTTCCCGTGTCATTTCCTCCAAGGGACCAAGATTGGTATAATAGCCATTCACGAAGATTGCCTTGGGGTCTATGGTGAGGATGGATTTGACTTCCTTGGCATTGTCGGGATCAAAAATAAGCTCATTGTTTTTGTTGATGTCAGGCCAGAAACAAGCGGCCTCCCATCCGCGACCCTTTTTGTAGAGGGCGATCCAAGCGATTCCGTCACGGGCCTCTTCAATGACTTGTTGCGCTATTGCTCTTAAACTTGCCATGCTGCTGCTCCTTTCCTGTTGTGCGCCTCGTTTTTTTGTGTTATGCTCAATTGTGGATAAGTTTTTGACCTTGTGGACATTATACCCTTATATCCGTGTGTTGTCAATAGTTATCCGGGTAATTTACCCGGATTTTTAAGGAGGAATTTTATGTTCTCAGAAATATTAAAGGATTTGCGCTCTAAATCCGGGATTTCCCAAGGACAGCTTGCAAAATCAGTAGGTGTATCGCCAGGAAATGTGAGTGATTGGGAGGTTGGAAAGACAAAGCCGGGGTACGTGGCACTTGCGGCTCTTGCCCGTTTTTTCGGGGTCTCTGCCGACTATTTGCTGGAGCTTGATGAAGCACCCGTGAAAACGGGTGTCGATCTGGAGCGCGTTAAATTGGAACAAGGACTCTCATGCGACGGCAGCCCCCTTGAAACTGAGGAGGCTGATCTGATCGCCATGTTCCGGCTCCTTCCGTCCTATGAGCAGGAAGACCTTTTTGATCTGATTTACTTCAAATATAAAAAGCACGTTGAGAAAAAGATGGAGTCTATCTACTGGACGTATGCCGCCGAGAAAGGAAAAGCAAAACCCACCTCCGCCCCCGGCGACGATAGCCAGAGCATAAACGCCTAGATTTTTTGGCCTGTTTTGGTTAAATAATTATCCTTTTCCCAATGCGCAGGACGAGGAAATACAATTTGAGGTAATTCGCACAAAAAGCAAAAAATCTTGTTAAAAACAGAACTTATATTCTATTTTCAGCCGTGCGAAGCTGACAAGAAACAAATTAAAATTGCCCTTGTTCCAGGAGATATTAACAAGATCGAATCTCCTAAATTTTGTAAGTGTTTGGTTAAATAATTAGCCGCCACTTTGTCACTTTGATACGTTAAATTATTTTGCATATCAAAACCCGCAATCCCTTGTGGCGCAATCAATGTGACATGGTGACACGGTTTTGAATGAAATGTCACTTTGCTTCATTAAAGTTTTTGCCCAATCCTATTTCATTTTTCCTTCTCACAATGTTCGCAAATAACGTCCCCTACACAAAATTGTGGTTGATTTCTCTGGTTTTGGTTGAAATTCTAACGCGCTAACGTTGCGTTAGTACGCTGAGGCTCTTGTGCTTCCCCCGCTGTCCTGCTATACTATCCTCAAGGGCCGCGACGCCTCGCCTTCTTGGTCTGCTGCTGTGACTTCCGGGGCGTGGCCGAGCGGCCCCCAGTCCTGCCGATTCCATTTCTGTCGCTGTGAAAAACCCCCGGATTGCCGTTTTAAAGCGGTTTTCCGGGGGTTTTCCGTCCGGCTGGAGCCAGCGCCCGCCGCGCCGCGCCGACGCCGTTTCGCGGCCTCCAGACGCAAAAAAAGACGCCGACCGCTGTCGACGCCCTTTCCGGACAAGATAGTTGAGAATAAATTTTTCAAATCAAACTTTCCCGCCCTGCTTTGGCGGTGTCCCGCTCATCTTTACCCCTTTTCCTGCACTTCCTCGCTCACTCCCGCCTTATCCCGGATTTCTCAATTATCCTGTCCCCGTACAGTAATAGGCCCGATGGTAACGCTTGCGGCGCTCATGGTTCCTCATTTCCCTGACGGACTGGCACAGCACGTCAAAGACTTCCTCGCTGACCTCCACCAGCTTGTCCTGCTGACAGTGGGGGTAATGGAGCCGTAGGTTGAT
>JAAWLO010000123.1 GCA_022797935.1 Oscillibacter sp.
ACCGGCAAATCCATCCGGCGTACCGGCAAATCCGTCCGGCGTACCGGCAAATCCATCCGGCGTACCGGCAAATCCATCCGGCGTACCGGCAAATCCGTCTAACATACCGGCAGGCCAGTCTATCATACCGGCCAGTCAGCCCGGCAGACCGGCCAGCCAGACCGCCGTACCTATGAACCAGTCCGCCGGTACCGCCAACCCGGTATACCCAGGCGAATTCTCCGGCAGCACCGGCCTGCTGGACCTGCGGACCCATCAGCCCGCCGATGTGATCGAGGCTCCCACCTCCGTCAACGAGGCCTTCCTGGGCTCCATGCGGGCCATGCTCCTGCGCAACCGGGGCAACTTCGTGGTAGCCACCCTGCTGATCGGCACCCAGGGCACCACCGCCTGGGAGGGCCTGCTCTACGAGGTGGGCAACGACTATTTCGTCATCTACCAGACCGGCCGCCAGCGCTACATTGCCTGTGACATCTACGCCCTCAAGTACATGGAATTCTACGACACCCGCCAGCGGGAGCTCTGCGAAAACCTCCTCCGCCAGGACGGCACCCAGAGCGCCCCCTGACCGCTGTTCCCCGCGCGAACACCCTCGGGTTGACCGGGGGTGTTTTTCTCTCTTCGGCGTCTTTCGGCTTTTTCGACAAAATTCAACGTTATTCAACAGATTCCCGCCTTCTTCGAGAGAAACACATATCCTTCCGCAGTTTTTCGACTTTTTTGATAGAATTCAAGGTTATCCGACGGATTCCGGCAAGCGGAGCTCCCCGCCTGCGGTCTTCGACTTCTTTCGACAACATACGAGGACATATGAGCAATACCAGCATTTTTCCTCCCCCCCCAAAAAAAAAATTTTTTCTCCCGCGTGCATGAAACTGTGCAACTTTTCCCCTCTGGAGCCCTTTTTATGAGAGGACGTTTTGTCCCCCCACTTCATCCGCCGCCGAAGGAGGGCTCTGCTTATGACCTATCTCGACCATCTCAACCGCTTCAACAAATGGCTGGAAACCAACAGCCTCCCCACGAATTCCCAGCTTCTCTTTTACAAAATCCTCCACCTCTTCAACCGCGCGGGCTGGCCCGACAGCATCAGTCTGGACAACCTCCGCCTCGCCCTTCTTTTGGACATTTCCTGCGGCAAAACCGCCGTCCGGGCCCGGGACCGCCTGGTGGAAGCCGGGTTCCTGCACCTCCAGAAGGGCCGGAAGGGCACGCCCAACCGCTACAGCCTCCGGGCCTTTCCCGCCCCGTCCCTTCCGGCCTCGGAAAAAGTTCGTAAAAAAACCGAAAAAGACACATATAGCGACACTTCCTCTCCCATTCCGGAGGGGATTTCCCCCGGCGCAGCGGAGCGCGTCTCCCCGGACGTCCCGGAAAATGTCCCTGTAACTGTCCCGGAAAACGTCCCGGAAAACGTCCCCCCAAGTGTCCGACATACTAAGACAAAGACCCAGATCCAGAACCAGACACAGAAGCGGGATTTCTGCGGGGCGGCCGCCCCCTTTTCCCTTCCCCTCCGCAATGGAGAGGACTACGCGGTCACCCAGGAGCAATGCCGGGAATGGTCGGCGCTGTATCCCCGGACGGACGTCCCCCAGCAGTTGCGGAACATGCTGGGCTGGCTGAACAGCCACCCCGGCAGACGGAAGACCCGCCAGGGAATGGCCGCCTTCATCACCCATTGGCTGCAGACAGAGGAGGCCGCCCCCGCCGGAAGGGGTTGGGGTACCGGCTGGCCCGCCGCCGGAAGAGGGGGAGGCCGGTCTGCCGCTGTGCGCGTCTACGAGGAAACGGAGGGAAGCCTATGACAGACGGAATGGAGGGCCTGCTGGAGGCCCTGGTCCGGCGCTCCGCCCCCCAGGAGAAGCCGGAGGACTTCCGGCGGGAGGGCCTGCTGCACTGCGGAAGCTGCCGGACGCCCAAGCAGTGCCGGGTGTTCCTGGGAGGGCAGGAGCGGCTGGTGGGCTGTCTGTGCCGCTGCGGCCAGGCGCAGCAGGAGGCGGAACAGGCGGCCCGGAGGCGGCGGGAGCATCTGGACCGGGTCCAGGCCCTGCGGCAGGCGGGGATTGCGGACGCGGGCCTGCAGGACTGCCGGTTTGAGACGGCGGCGGAATCCCCCCTGATTGCCCGGTGCCGCCGCTACGTGGAGCACTGGCCGGAGGCCCGGCGGGAAAATCTGGGCATGCTCCTCTGGGGGGACACCGGCGGCGGGAAGACCTTCGCGGCGGCCTGCGTGGCCAACGCCCTGATTGAGCGGGAGGTGGGGGCGCTGATTACCAGTTTTCCCCGAATTCTGGCCGCCGGGTTTGAGGAGCGGCGGGCCTTTCTGCGGACGCTGGACCACATTCCCCTGCTGGTGCTGGACGACCTGGGGGCGGAACGGGAGACGGAGGCGGCCCTGGAGCTGGTTTACACCGTGATCGACCAGCGCTGCAAGGCCCGTCTGCCCCTGATTGTCACCACGAATCTGGCGCTGAAGGAACTGCAGCAGCCCGGGGACCTTCGGTATCTGCGGATTTACGCCCGGGTGCTGGAGATGTGCGCGCCGGTGCTGGTGCGGAAGGAGTCCTACCGGCAGCGGGAGGCCCAGCGGAAGCTGGAGCTGGCCCGGACGATTTTTGAGGGTGCGTGAAGCCGTTGGCGGCAGATCGGGGGTCCCCGTGGAGAAGCAGGGTATATGAAAAGGAGAAAATCGGACGAAAAATACGAATTGGAATTTCCGCCGTTCCGGCGGACCGCGCCCGGCGGCGAAGGAAGACGCGCGCCGAAGCTGCGGCAGGCCCGGCGTCGGGAGGGGCATGAGGGCGGCGGCCTTTGCCGGGCGTCTGCGGGCCCTGCGGGAGGCCCGGGGACTGGACCGGAAGGTTTTGGGGGAGCTGTGCGGCCTGAGTCCCTGCGCCGTGGGGCGCTATGAGCGGGGGGACCGGACGCCGGATATCACCACGGCCATGGCCCTGGCGGAGTTTCTGGAGGTGAGCCTGGACACGCTCTGCGGCTTCGGGGACGGAGACGGAACCGGCGGCGGAAAAAATTTGCGGGGATGAGCCATTTGGCGCACGGCGGGCCCGGCGGCGTGGTATGCTGGGGATGGTGAGAGACGCGGGGACGCGGAACCGCCGGGTTCTCTCCCGGACGAAGAAACGGACAAACGAAAGGAGCTATTTTATGACGTATGCAGAATCCAACAGCGGTGCGCTTTGCGCCGCCAACATCTCAAGCAGCCAGGACTTGGTTGGTCCCGTTCAGGTAAGCAGCCCATTCGGCACCGTATACGGTGGTTCCTCTCTAACGGTAGGAACGCGGGCTGACGAGGAAGCCTATCCGGAAAGCAGTTCTTACGCAACTTTTTCCAACGGTGAAGGACACAAAATCACTGGCATGCACTCTATGGCCTCCGGCGCAAACCACAAGGTGACTGGGATGTATTCCCTTGCGTTGGGCGGCGCGTGTACCGCTGCGGGAAACGCAAGTCTCTGCGGCGGCCTCCGCTGCACCATTACCGGCGGCAGCAATTCGATTTCATTTGGCCAAAGCAGCACGGTCAACGGACACGCCGGATTCGCCTTCGGCCATGGCTTGACCGCAAGCAATTACCAAATGGTAGTCGGCGTACACAATGTTCCCCACACGAATTCGCTGGCCTATGCGAATGGTTCCAAATTTATTGTCGGCTGCGGCACAACGGACTCCAGCAAGGCAAATGCCTTCCGCGTGACTTCCAGCGGCGTCTTCGCATCCGGCAGCTACAACTCCAGCGGCGCGGACTACGCGGAACTGTTCCGCTGGACGGACGGCAATCCGGACCAGGAGGACCGTGCAGGCCGGTTCGTCACTCTGGAGGGGGAGCACATCCGTCTGGCGGGTCCGGAGGACCGTTACATCCTGGGCATTGTGTCCGGCAATCCCTCCGTTGTGGGCAACGTCTATGATGACCAGTGGCAGGGCATGTTCCTGCGGGATGTGTTCGGACGGCTTCTCTATGAGGACGTGGAAGTTCCGGAGACCCTCAGCCCCGACGGCAAGGTGCTCCAGCCCGCCCGCACGGAACGCCGGCCGAAGCTGAATCCGGACTACGACCCCGCACAGGTATATGTGCCCCGTTCGGCCCGTCCGGAGTGGGCGGCGGTCGGTCTTCTGGGCAAGCTGGCGGCTGTGGATGACGGCAGCTGTCCGGTAAACGGCTGGGCCCGCGTGGGCGCGGACGGCACGGCCACAGCCAGCGAAGAGGAAACCCGCTTCCGGGTGATGGCGCGGCTGGACGAGACCCATGTGCAAATCATGATGCTGTGAGGTAAGACAGCGGCCTCCCTCCGCCGGAAAGCGCCGGTCTCCGGCGGAGGGAGGCATAAAAAAGCGCCGTCCCGAGGGGCGGCAGCAATTGACAAAACCGTACGGTCTGAAAGAGAACGGGAAAGAATCACTGGAAAGAGAACGGAAAGGAAACGAGCTACGAGAGAAACCCATCAGGGGTTTCTTTCGTTTTCAATCAGAAGTTTTTCAGAGCTTTTTTAAAAGGTCTGAAAAACTTGCTCAGACTGGCGAAAACGCGTTTTCGCCAGTCTGAGCGGTTCGCCACTCCCTTGTGAAAGGGGGTGAAGCAGATGTGGAAGAAATGGATGTACGTTGTACTTCGGTTTCTGGTGTGTCTGGCGTTCGCGCTGTACATACTAACCATAGAAGCGTGTTGACCGTCCGGATGGCACCCGAACGGTCAACTTAGCAAAAACCTGATCGTAGGGGGCTAACCGTCACCAGCAATGCCCCTCTGTTTTTTATTATACGCATCCGCCCCGGCTTTGTCAAGCGCGGACAAGCCCCGGCGGATTTTTTCAGCCCCGCTGTTCCCGAATCGCCGTCCGGAACATCTCCTCCGTCTGGTCAATGGAGCGGTCCAGGGCATAGCGCTTGGCCGCTTCTCCGTAGCGCCGTCCCATCTCCTCCCGCTCCCGGGGATGCTCAAACCACCAGTCAATCTTCTCCGCCAGGGCCCCGGCGTCCCCCGCCGGAAAGAGACTCCGCTCATCCAGGGCAAACTGCGGCGTAGCCGACCGGGGGGAATCGGCAATCACCGGCACCAGCCCGCAGGCGAAGGCCTCCATGCAGCTCATGGCCTCAATCTCCGCGTCGGAGGTGTGGACGTACAAATCCGCCTGATGCAGCAGCTCCAGCAGCCGTTCCGGCGGGTAAAACTCCATGACAATGGGGTTGGCCAGCTTCCGGGCCAGGCGGCGGTACTTCTTCTCCAGGGGGCCCTTCCCCGCCAGAATCACCTGCACCTGCTCCCGGCAGCGGCAGCGGGCACAGGCCTCAATCAGCAGGTCCTGCCGCTTCTCCCCGGCGTAGCGGCCCACCATCAGCACGTTGAACCGGCCCTTCATCCAGCTTTCCTGGGGGCTGCGCCCGTAGGCATACTGGGGGCTGATGCCGTTGGAGATGACATGGAGCCGGGCGGTGTAGCCGTGCTGGCGGAGCTGCTCCGCAATCATGCGGCTGGGGCAGTGGATGTGGGTGAAGCGGTTGAAAAAGGTGTCCCGGAATTTGACGTAGACAAAGTCGTTCACCCGCTTGCTGTTGCCCAGGTGGAGGGTAAAGGTGATGTTCTCCGGCTGGCAGTGGAAGGCCGCCGTATGGGGGATGCCCAGGCGCTCCACATGCTTGAGGCCCATGATGGCCAGGGGCGAGGGCATCATGAAATGCACCACGTCCGCCCAGGCGGCGGCCTTCTCAAAGACGTGGCGGTTGGGAATGGCCAGGCGCATGCCCTGGCTGGTAATCAGATGCTCCACAATGGGGAGGAACTTCATCTGGCGCACGGCGTATTTGTAATCGGTGGGCTTGCCGGTGGCAATGACGCGGACCTCGTTGCCGTGTTCCTTCAGGGCGGCGGCGAAGCGGCGGGCGCTGATGGTGGTGCCGTTGTTGGCGTCGTCGAACTGGTCAATGACCAATACAATTTTCATGGGAGGCGTCAGGACCGGGCCAGAGCCTGCTCCAGGCCCCGGGCCAGCTGGTCGGGGCAGGAGGTGCCTCTTCCGCCGCAGTCAATGTTCCGCAGGCGGCGGATGGCCTCCTGGGCGGACATGCCCCGCACCAGGGCGGCAATACCCGTGAGGTTGCCCTGACAGCCGCCGGAAACCCGCAGCTCCTGAATGACTGCCGCCGCCGTAAACGCCGCCGCGCACGTGAAGGCCGCGCCGCAGTCCTCCGGGACCATTCCCGGCCTCAGCCGCGCCTCCCAGCGCCGCCGCGCGG
>JAAWLO010000124.1 GCA_022797935.1 Oscillibacter sp.
TGAGGAAAGTCCGGGCTCCACAGGGCAAGGATAACGGGTAACGCCCGCCGAAGGCGACTTCAGGAAAAGTGCAACAGAGATATACCGCCCCGCCTCCCTTCGGGGAAAGCGCCGTGAAGCAGAATCGGCGGCATAGCCGGTGATGACGTGGAACGGGCTGGCGGAGCAAGGATGGAAAGGTGCGGTAAGAGCGCACCCGACGGCTCGAGAGTGTCCGTCGCTGTAAACTCTATCCGGAGCAACACCGGTATGGGAGCGCATAGGCTGGCCCGGCCGCTCCCGGGGTGGCTAGAGCGCGTTGGCAACAGCGCGTCGAGATAGATGACTGTCAGATACAGAACCCGGCTTACAGTTTTGCTCGCAGACAATACGGCCCCGGCTGCGGAATACGCAGCCGGGGTCTGTTTTTTATTCCTCCCACATACAGAGCAGGTCCTCCCGGATCTCCTCCGGCACTTTCTCCGGCCAGAGCTCCACAATTTCCGTCCCGTCCCAGTCGTAGACGGTGTAGGGCTTTTCCGGCCAGCGGGTGCGGGCAATGACCTCCTGTTCTCCGTCGCCGTCAATATCCGCCACGGTGGCCGTCAGGCATCTCTTGATCTGTAGCAGCGGATTCTCCGGTCCATTCTTCCACTCCCCCACCTGGGAGTCCCACTTTTTCTCAGCCCAGAAGCGGTAGTCGCAGAGATAGACTTTGCCCCGAGGTTCCCCATAAGGGTTCGGAAAGTAATTCTCGCTGGTGTAATATACATCCGTTTCCCCGAACAGGGACAGGACACTCACGGTCTCAAACTGTGTATCCATCAGGCCGCCTAGAATCGTCATATTCGTCGCTTCGCAGGCGCTTACCGTGCCTTGATACGTCTTCCGGTTCCAGCGGCAGTCCAGGAGGTATACCCGCTTTTCACCGTACTCGTCTGTCAGCTCAATGCTGTCAAAGTCCACGCCGCTGCCGCATTTCAGCTGCAGAAGATGCCCCTCCTGTTCTACGTAAAGGTAGTTGTTTTTCCCCACGGTCTCCTTCAGAAAAATCGAGGTTTTCTGCCGCTCGCTGACATATGTATCCAGATACCAGACGACTGCCAGAACTACACCCAACATTACCAGTGCGGATACCGTCACGCGCTGGATAACTTTCTTACGGGCTCTCTGTTGGTTTTCCCGGGAAATCTCCAGCACCGCTTTTACAGATTGTTCCTCTTTCATGGGCTGCGCCTCCTCTTTCTTCTTTTTCTCACAGGCCACCAGCTCTTCCACACCCAATCCAAACACCTCCGCCAAGGGTTCCAGTAACGTTACGTCTGGATAGCTCAGAGCCCGTTCCCATTTACTTACCGCTTTGTCCGTCACATGCAGCCGCTCGGCCAGCGCTTTCTGGGTCAGGCCGGCGGCTTTTCGATTGCTCGCGATGAAGCTGCCAAACTGTTCCTTGTTCATAGTTTCACCTTCCTGTCGCATTTCAGTGTACACCCAAAGGCCGGAAAAAGGCAACCGACCAGCGGTAGAATCCGGTAAAATTCATCTGTTTCAAGGGTTTCCACTCCTTCAGAAAAATTTCCTCGCCTGCCTTTTTTAAGGTTGGGCTAAGGAATGCCCTGTATGATGCCACCATCCTCTTCAATGAAAGGAGTGCAGACCATGAAGCTTCGGCACGAGTGGAAGCACGAAATCACCCCGATGGACCGCCGGGTTCTCTCTGCCCGTCTGTCTGCCGTAGCCCAGCGGGACTCTCATGGGCAAAATGGCCGGTATAACATCCGCAGCCTGTATTTCGACGACAGCCGGGATACCGCGCTGCTGGAAAAAATCAACGGCGTCAACCGGCGGGATAAGTTCCGTCTCCGCTATTATGACGGGGACACCTCGTACATCTGCCTGGAAAAAAAGAGCAAGTACAACGGACTGTGCGGCAAGCGGGCCGCCCTCCTCGGCGCGAAGGAGGTCCAGCGGATTCTGGATGGCGGCTGGAATTGGATGCCCGCCTGCGGACGGCCCCTGGTTCAGGAGTTATACAGCCGGATGCAGGGCGGCGGCCTTCGTCCGAAAACCATTGTGGACTACACCCGAGACGCCTTTCTTTTTCCCGCCGGAAACGTTCGGGTCACTCTGGATTTCCATCTTCGGACCGGCCTGCACAGTACAGATTTCCTGAATCCCGCCTGCGTCACCGTGCCCGCCGGGGATGCGCCAGTGATTCTGGAAGTAAAGTGGGATGAATTTCTTCCGGACATTATTCGGGAAATCATCCAGCTGCCAGGACGGCACACCTCCTCTTTCTCAAAATACGCGGCCTGCCGCATCTATGGTTAACCCAGAAAGGATGTTTCGATTATGACATTTCAGGATATTTTCAAATCCAGCTTTTTAGAGAATGTTGCCAGCGTTAGCTTTCTGGACATGGGTCTGGCTTTGGTGTTGGCCTTTGGCTTGGGTCTGTTCATCTTTCTCGTTTACAAAAAAACGTTTTCTGGTGTGATGTATTCTTCCAGTTTCGGCGTAACCCTGGTTGCCCTGACGATGATTACCACGATGGTGATTCTGGCCGTTACCAGCAACGTCGTCTTGTCCCTGGGCATGGTGGGCGCATTGTCTATCGTCCGGTTCCGCACGGCGATTAAAGAACCCTTAGACATCGCCTTCCTGTTCTGGTCCATTGCTGTGGGTATTGTCCTGGCGGCAGGGATGATTCCCCTGGCGGTTATCGGCAGTGTGGTCATTGGCGTCATCCTGTTGGTCTTTGTCAATCGGAAGTCCCATTGCGATCCTTATATTGTTGTGCTGCAATGTGATGGGCAGGACAGTGAAGCCCAGGCGGCAGAATTCCTCCGCAGACACACCCGCCGCAGCGTAGTAAAGAGCAAGACTGTACAGAAAGGCTCTGTAGAGCTGAATCTGGAAGTCCGTCTCAAGGATGCGGATACCGGCTTTGTCAACGTACTTTCCGACTTGCCTGGCGTCCACAGCGTGGTATTGGTGAGTTACAACGGAGAGTACATGGGGTAAGGAGCGCCTATGTCAACACATAAATGGATGGATATCATCTGCGCCGCCGCTGTTTTGTTCTCTCTCCTGCTCTCCATCCTCTTTCTGAACGGGGAACGTCTGGGACTTCAGGCTTCTGCCTCGGCTATGGGCTATGAGACACGGCTGTTTGACACGGAACGGGTTCACACCATAGACATTGTGATGGATGATTGGGAAAGCTTCCTGGAGACCTGTGAAAATGAGGAGTACGCGGCCTGCGCCGTGGTCATTGACGGGGAGTCTTATCACAATCTGGGCATCCGCGCCAAGGGCAACACCTCCCTGAGCGCCGTGTCTGCCATGAACAGTGACCGTTACAGCTTCAAGCTGGAGTTTGACCACTATGACAGCGGCAGAACCTACCATGGGCTTGACAAGCTGAGCCTGAACAACATCATTCAGGACACAACTTATCTGAAAGACTATCTGACTTATCAGCTGATGGGAAACTTCGGCGCAGCCGCCCCTCTTTGCAGCTTTGTCTGGATTACGGTCAATGGTCAGGATTGGGGTCTCTATCTGGCGGTGGAGGGCGTGGAGGACGCCTTTCTCCGCCGGAATTACGGCAATGATTCTGGGGAGCTCTACAAGCCGGACAGTATGAGCTTCGGCGGAGGCCGGGGAAATGGCCAGGCTTTCAAACTGGATGCTTTGGCAGAGAACACGGAGGAGTCACCATCGTCTTTCCATGATTTTTCGGAGAGAATTCCTGCCAATCCTCCATCCAATGAAGGTTTTTCCAATAGAGACTCTCCCGGTGGAGGCTTTCCTGGCGGTTTTGGCGGAATGGGCAGTGATGATGTAAAATTGCGGTATATTGATGAGAATCCGGATAGCTATTCCAACATCTTTCAAAACGCCAAAACCGATATCTCTGACGCGGACCAGACTCGTCTCATCGCCTCTTTAAAAGCGCTTAGCAATGGAGAGCGTTTAGAAGAAATCGTAGATGTGGATGCGGTTCTCCGCTACTTCGTTGTCCATAATTTTGTCTGCAACGGGGACAGCTATACCGGTTCCATGGTTCACAACTATTACCTTTATGAAAAAAATGGACAGCTTTCTATGATTCCCTGGGATTACAATTTGGCTTACGGTACTTTCCAAAGCGCAAGTGCCTCGGAGGCTGTAAATACCCCCATTGATACACCGGTTTCCGGCGGGGACAGCCGTCCTATGGTAGATTGGATTTTTGATCATTCCGAGTACGCGGCTCTGTATCACCAATATTTCCAGGAATTTCTGGATACAGCGGACATTGCCGGTCTGATCAGCCGTACTGCCGAGCAGATTGCTCCCTATGTGGAGAAAGATCCCACTCGTTTTTACAGCTTCGAAGAATTCGAGACGGGAGTGGAGACGCTTCAATCTTTCTGCCGCCTGCGGGCAGAGAGCGTTGAGGGACAGCTGGAAGGCACCATTCCCTCCACAGAGGAGGGCCAGACGGCAAATGCTTCCGCTCTGGTAGACGCCTCCTCCATCACCCTTTCCGATATGGGAACTATGAACCAGGGCGGGGGTCCCGGCGGCGGCGGACAGCCAGTCTCTTTTGACGGCCAGGAAACAGCGGCGCAGGCATTCCCGGCATGGGACCGGTTTTCCCCCGGCCAGCCGAAGGGGAATCATATGGAATCCCAGTCTCCGGAAACCCCTCCGGCGCCCCAGGATGGGAGCCGATTCCCGGCTGCTCCAGGTGCATCTCCCGACATCGTGGATAAAAACGCGATGCTTCTTTCGACGGTTTCGATTGCGGTTCTGTTGTCCGGACTCCTGTTCGCTGTCCGATTCCGGCGCAGAAAAAGATAGCGTTGGACCTGTCCCCTGCTCTTGAGGCAGAGGGCAGGTTTCTTTTCGTTCAAAATTAAACAAAATATAGTTTTTGTGCAATTTTATTTGCTGTAAAAAGGAGGGCGTCTGCCCTCCTTTCTCTTTACCGGATATAAGCCCGGTGGAATACCTTCTTACCCTTCTTGATGATGACGCCTTCTCCCTGAAAATCCGCCTGCTCAAATACTGCGGCAATATCCGTCACCTTCTGGTCGTTCACCATCATACCTCCCTGCTGAATCAGCCGGCGGGCCTCTCCATTGGAGGAACAGAGCCCACAGGCGACCAGCAGCGCAATCGCTCCAATCTGGCCGTTTTCAAACTTGGCTGCAGGCAGTTCTGTAGACGGCATGTGCTCTGCGGAGCCTCCGCCGGAAAACAATCCCCGGGCCGTTTCTTGGGCCTTTTCGGCCTCCCCTTCTCCGTGGACCAATTTGGTCAACTCGTAGGCCAGAATCTCTTTGGCCCGGTTCAGCTGGCTGCCCTCCCACTTGTCCATGGCGTCGATTTCTTCCAAGGGCAGGAATGTCAGCATCCGGATGCACTTCAGCACGTCCGCGTCACCCACGTTCCGCCAGTACTGGTAGAACTCAAAGGGCGTGGTTTTATTGGGGTCCAGCCACACCGCGCCCTTGGCCGTCTTGCCCATCTTCTTGCCTTCCGAGTTCATCAGCAGCGTGATGGTCATGGCATAGGCATCCTTGCCCAGCTTCCGGCGGATCAGTTCTGTGCCGCCCAGCATGTTGCTCCACTGGTCGTCTCCGCCAAACTGCATGTTGCAGCCAAGAGTCTGGAACATGTGATAAAAGTCGTAGGACTGCATAATCATGTAGTTGAATTCCAGGAAGCTGAGTCCTTTCTCCATCCGCTGCTTGTAGCACTCGGCCCGAAGCATATTGTTCACGGAGAAACAGGCTCCCACTTCCCGCAGAAGCTCAATATAGTTCAGTTTCATCAGCCACTCAGCATTGTTCACCATGATGGCCTTGTCCGGTCCAAACTCGATAAACCGCTCCATCTGCTTTTTGAAGCAATCGCAATTGTGCTGAATGGTCTCCGTAGTCATCATCTGCCGCATGTCCGTCCGCCCGGAGGGGTCGCCCACCATGCCGGTGCCGCCGCCAATGAGGGCAATGGGCCGGTTTCCCGCCATCTGCAGGCGTTTCATCAAACACAATGCCATGAAATGGCCCACATGAAGGCTGTCCGCCGTGGGGTCGAAGCCGATGTAAAACACGGCCTTCCCGTTATTCACCAACTCTCGGATTTCCGCCTCGTCGGTGACCTGAGCAATCAGGCCGCGGGCCTTCAGTTCTTCGTAAATCTGCATCTCTCATTCTCCTTTTTTAGAATTCCCCGGAG
>JAAWLO010000125.1 GCA_022797935.1 Oscillibacter sp.
TCTGGAGGTCCGCCAGGCCGTTGATCCACATTTTGGAGGGGCTGAAGGTGTGGCACCAGGTGATGACGCCCGCGCAGGAATCATCGTAGTTGGCTTCCTTGCAGACCTGGGCGATTTCCAGATGGGTCTTGGCGGTGACCTTGTAGACCAAAGGATAGGGCAGGACGGCGCTGAGCTTCTCCGCCATCTCCTGGGCACGCCGGGCCACGGTGTCCAGCACCTCGGGGCCGTACAGAAACTGGCTGCCGACCACAAACCAGAACTGATATTGTTTCATGGGTGTTCCTCCTTACAGGTGTTCCACAGCGGCCCGCTCCACGTTCAGGAGCGCCTTGTACCGCTGAATGTAGGTGTTGAAGCCCTTGACCAGAGCGGCGTCGGGCTGGACGGTGGAGCCGGAAGTCCCGGCGAAAACCCGGCGGCTCAGGAAGCTTTCCAGGCTCTCCCCTTCGGATTTCTGCAGCATGTAGGCGGCAAGCAGAGCCATACCGTAGGGCCCGCCCTCTCCCGCCGTCTCCATGCAGGTAACCGGGGCGCTGCAGGCGGCGGCCAGGTAGCTCTGGCCCACCACCGGGGTCTTGAACAATCCGCCGTGGCCCGTCAGGGAGTCAATGGCCACGCCCTCCCCCGCCAGGATGTCCATGCCGGTTTTCAGGGTGGACATGGTGGCGTAGAGCTGGGCCTTGAAGAAGTTGGCCAGGGTAAACCTCGTCTCCGGCGTCCGGGCCACCAGGGGACGGCCCGCGTCCATGTGGGTGACGCCCTCCCCCGCCAGGTAGTTGCACACCAGCACGCCGCCGCAGTCCGGGTCGCCCTCCAGGCTCTTCTCGTAGAGCTTGGTGTACAGCTCGCCAGTATCGGGATTCGCTCCGAAGAGGCGGGCGGTTTCTCCCAGAAGACCAACCCAGGCGTTGGTGTCGTTGGTGCAGTTGTTGCAGTGGACCATGGCCACGGGGGCCCCGCCGGGGTGGTCACCAGGTCGATCTCCTCGTAAACCTTCCGGAGGGGCTTTTCCAGGACAACCATGGAGAAGATGGAGGTTCCGGCGGACACGTTGCCCGTCCGGGGAGCCACGGCGTTGGTGGCAGTCATGCCGGTGCCCGCGTCCCCCTCCGCCGGGGCGAAGGGGATTCCCGGGGCCAGCAGACCGTTCAGCCGGGCCGCGCCGGACTCCGTCAGGGTCCCGGCGGATTCTCCGGCGGTGAGGACCTTCGGGAGGAGGTCCTCCAGCTTCCAGGGCAGCCCCTGGACCTTCGGAAGCGCGTGAAACTTCGCCAGCATCCCGGCGTCGTAGTCCAGCGCGGCGCTGTCGATGGGGAACATCCCCGACGCCTCGCCAATGCCCACGGCGTTCACTCCCGTGAGCATGCAGTGGACGTAGCCCGCCAGGGTGGTGATGTGGGCAATCTGAGATACGTGCTCTTCCCCATTCAGCACAGCCTGATAGAGATGGGCAATGCTCCAGCGCTGGGGGATGTTGAAGCCGAAGAGCGCCGTCAGCTCCGCCGCCGCCGGGCCGGTAATCGTGTTCTGCCAGGTGCGGAAGGGGACCAGCAGCTTCCAGTCCTTGTCGAAGGCCAGATAGCCGTGCATCATGGCGGAGACACCCATGGCGGCGACATCCTCCCGGTTTTCCACCTTAGAAAGGGCCTCCTTCAAGCCGGTCCAAACCTCCTCCAGGGGGTAGGTCCAGACGCCGTTTTCGCAGCGGGACGCCCAGGTGTAATCCCCCGCGGAGACGGGACGGAAATCCTCGCCGGCAGCAACGGCCTTGATGCGGGTGGAGCCCAGCTCAATGCCTAAGCAGATCTTCATTTTCCGCCCTCCTTGCCGCCGGTGTTCTTCCGCAGCAGCACGACGCTCTGAATCACCAGGAACAGGCAGAGCATGGCCGCCACGGTGATGTTGGACCACCAGGCCTCGTCAAAGCCCAGGGAGGAGACAATGCGCTTGATGGTGTTCAGGCTCAAGACGCCGAAGAAGGTGCCCGCCACATTGCCCACGCCTCCGGTGAGCAGCGTTCCTCCTATGATGGAGGAGGCGATGGCGTTCATTTCGTCTCCTGCGCCGTTGGCCACATCTCCGCTGCCCACGTGGAGGAAGTAGAGGATGCCGCCCAGACCCGCCAGCAGGCTGCACAGGATATGGGCCAGAAATTTCGTGCGGCGCACGTTGATGCCCAGCATGTTGGCGCTCTGGCTGTTTCCGCCCACGGCGTAAAAGCCCCGGCCCAGCTTCGTCCAGCGCAGCAGGCAGAAGAGAAGCACCACCGCCAGCAGGGCAACGACCACGCCCACCTCCACATAGGCCGGGATGTACTGGCCCAGCTTGTTGTTGGAGCCCAGGCCCGGGACGATAATGCGGGTGTCCTTCACCGCCAGGAAGCCCTCGTGGGTCACGCGGATGGGCTCCTTGCTGACAATGGTGGTCATGCCCTTGGCGAAAAACATGCCCGCCAGGGACACGATAAAGGGCTGGATCTCCAGATAGGCCACCAGATACCCCTGGACCAGCCCAAAGGCCAGGCCAATGCCAAGGCCGATGAGGAGCACCGTCAGGACGCTACCGCCCTGCTGCTCCAGGTTTACCGCGCCGGCCATGCACACCAGGCTGGTGACCGCGCCCACGCTGATGTCGATTCCCCCCGTGATCATGACGATGCTCATGCCGCAGGACAGGACGATCAAAGAGGCGTTGTTATTGAGGATATTGAGGAAGTTCTGGGGCTTGGCGAAGCCGCCGCCCAAGAACACAACGGCAGACAGATACAGGGCAAAGAAGACCAGGACCGTGATGGTCAGCAGCAGATTGGTGTCCGAGAGCTCCCGGTGCGCCTTCAGCCGGGGCGCTTTACTGGTTGTGGCCGTCATATCACTTCGCCTCCTTTGCGATTGTATCGGCTTTGAGCTGGAACCGCAGGTTCTCCATTTTGCTCCGCACCACCGGGGCGCTGAGCACAACCAGGAGGATGACCACCACCGCCTTGTAGGCGGGCAGGGCCGTGGAGGGAACCTCGTACTTATAGAGCGTGGTGGTGAGGAACTGGATGACATAAGCGCCCAGAATGGAGCCGTAGATGTTGAACTTGCCGCCGGACAGGGCGTTGCCCCCCAGGGCCACCGCCAGAATGGCGTCCATTTCGATGTTCTCCGCCATGCGGGAGTAATTGATGGAGCCGCTGCGGCTGACCCGGATGAAGCCCGCCACCGCCACACACACGCCCAGGATCACGTAGGTCAGCAGTTTGATGAGCTTGGGGTCCAGACCGTTGAGGCGGGAGGAGCCCGCGTTGATGCCCACCGCCTGGGTATACAGCCCCAGGGTGGTGAATCTCAGCACCAGCCAGAACACCACAATGACAAAGGCGGTGATGAAGATGGGTGTGGGGACGGGGATGCCAGGCAGAAAGGTTCCCGCGTATTTGAAGGAGATGTCGTTCATGATGGGAAGCTGGTTGTTGTTGATCCAGGCGGCAATGGAGCGGCCCGCCGTGAACATAATCAGCGTGGCCACCATGGGCTGAATCTTAAAATAGGCCACCAGCGTGCCGTTGAACGCGCCGAAGAGGGCGGTCACCACAATGCCGATCAGCACCGCCAAAAACAGCGGCATCTGAAGGGTGTCGGCGGTGACCTGCCCGCCGCAGACCATCCGCAGGATGACGCTGCCGGCAATGGCCATCGTGGCGCCCACGGAGATGTCCTGTCCGCCGGAAGAGGCGGTGACCAGGGTCATGCCGATGGCCAGAATCACCAGCTCCGAGGCGTTGTCCAGCACGGAGATGATGTTTCCGCTGAGCACCGGATTGCCCAGGCTGTTCTCCTTAATGGAAACCGCGAAGAAAGAGGGGTCCGCGATCAGGTTGAAGATCACCAGCAGAGCCAGGGCCGCGAAGGGGATAAACAGCTGCTGCCGGACGAGACGCTTGAAAAAGCTCTCTCCTGGCTGCTTCACTTTAGTTTTCGGTTCTTTCACCGGCGTCATCATTCGTCACCTCCCGCAATGGTCGCCATGATTTTCGTCTGGGTCAGGTCCTCTCCGGAGAGCTCGCCCACGGCCTTCCGGTCCCGCATAACGATGAGGCGGGAGCAGGTGCGCAGCATCTCGTCAATCTCCGAAGAGATGAAGGTGACGCTGGTGCCCTTCTCCGCCAGGCGCAGAACCAGCTTTTGAATCTCGATCTTGGTGCCGATGTCAATGCCCCGGGTGGGTTCGTCCAGAATCAGGTACTTGGGGTCCGTCAGCAGCCATCGGGCCAGGATGCACTTTTGCTGGTTGCCGCCGGAGAGGGACTTGATGGGGGTGTCCGCCGAGGCGGTCTTGATCTCCAGCAGCTGGATGTAGTTGTCGGCGAAGGCCTCCGCCTGGGCCCTGGATACGGGCCGGAAGAAGCCCTTCATCACCTGATAGGCCAGGATGATGTTCTCCCGGACGGAGAGGTCGCCCACAATGCCGTCGCCCTTCCGGTCCTCGGGCAGATACCCGATCCCCAGCTTCATGGCATCTAGGGGCTTTTTGATTTTGACCTCTTTTCCGTCCATTTTCACGGTGCCGCCGGTGATGTGGTCCGCGCCGAAAATAGCCCGGACGCACTCGCTCCGGCCGGAGCCCAGAAGCCCGGTGAAGCCGTTGACCTCCCCCTTGCGGATGGAGAAGTCGAAAGGCTTGATGCCCGCGCTGCTGCAAAGACCCTGGGCCTCCAGCACGGGAGCCCCCGCCCGATCTCTGGCCGCGCCGCCGGACTCGCCCTTGATGTCGGCCATGTCGTCCAGCTCCTTGCCCAGCATCTTGCTGACCAGCTTCACCCGGGGCAGGTCCTCAATGACGTATTCCCCCACCAGCTGGCCGTCCCGGAGGACGGTGATGCGGTCGCAGACCTCGTAGACCTGCTCCAGAAAGTGGGTCACGAAGATGATGCCCACGCCCTTTTTCCGCAGGTCCCGCATGAGTCCGAAGAGCTTCTGCACCTCCTGCTCGTCCAGGGAAGAGGTGGGTTCATCCAGAATCAGCACCTTGCACTCCATATCCACTGCCCGGGCAATGGCCACCATCTGCTGCACAGCGATGGAACAGGAGCCCAGCTGCTGGGTGGGGCTGGCGGGAATGCCCAGAGACTCCAGGATTTTTCCCGCGCCGCTGTTCATGGTTCTCCAGTTGGTGACCGTCCCCTTGGTGCGGCCGATGTACATGTTCTCCGCCACGCTCAGATTGGGGCAGAGGGTGATCTCCTGATACACCGTGCTGATACCCGCGTTCTGGGCGTCCTGGGGAGAGCGGATGACCGCGGCCCCGTCCACGCCCTCAATGTGTACCTCGCCGCCGTCCTTGGGATACACGCCGGTCAGCACCTTGATGAGCGTGGATTTCCCCGCGCCGTTTTCCCCCATCAGTGCGTGGATTTCCCCTTTCCGAAGGGTAAAATCCACATCCTGAAGGGCGCGCACGCCGGGGAAATACTTGCAGATGCCCCGCATTTCCAATACCGCGCCTTCCTGCATAGGGATACGCCTCCATTCCTTCCAATTTTCAAACACGCGGCGCGGCTGACATGCCGCGCCGCGTGCCGGTTTCGGTAATATTCAGATTACCTGCAATCAGGTGCCGTAGGTATCCACATCCGCCTGGGTGAGGGTGTCGCAGTCGAAGCCCTGCTCCGGGGTGTAGATGATCTTCTGGGCGGGAGCCTTGCCGGCCACCAGGTCCTTGATGATGCCGTCCACGGTATCGGCCTGGAGGGGGTTGCACAGGCCCATGTAGTTCCAGCTGCCCTCCAGCACCGCCTCGAAGGCCCACTTGTCACTGTCGAAGCCCATGACGATAACATCTCCGTCCTTGCCGTGGGTGATTCCGGCGGCGTCCAGAGCGGCCACGGCGCCCCGGGCCATGCCGTTGTTTTCCGCGTATACCACATTGAAGGGCTTGCCGGAGTCGATCACGGACTGGGTGATGGTGCGGGCAGTGGCCTCGTCCCAGTCGGCGGTCTGCTGGGTCACATAGTTCCAGCTGTCCTCGGCGGCGACCTTCTCATCCAGAGCGCCGGTGCGGCCCAGCTGGGCGTCGGAGCCCATGTGGCCCTGGATATGGATGATGTTGTACTCGTCCAGGCCCTGGGCGGCCAGCCAGTCCACGGCGGTCTTGCCCTCGGCGGGCATGTCGGAGACGACGGCGGCTACGTACATG
>JAAWLO010000012.1 GCA_022797935.1 Oscillibacter sp.
TTCTCTTTTGGACCGTGCACGGCCCGTTTTCTCTTTTTGGCGCAACCAAAAAGAGAAAATGGGGGGTGCATTGAACCAGCCAGCATCCTGGCTGGCATTTCCCCGCCCGTCAGGGCAGGTACCAACTTTCCCCTTCGGGAAAAAGCAAAATCTCCCTATTCGAAGAAAAAGACCACCGTTCCCCTGCGGGGAAAAATCCAGTCCCCCCTCGAAGAGGGAACCCCTTCCCCGTTCGGGGAAAAACCAGACTCCCCCTTGACAATATCGATATTCGATAATATAATAAAGCTACCAGTAACGATATTCGATATAATATCACAGGAGGCAAGTGCCCCCATGGCAAGAGAGAAATTTCAAACCCTGACGGAGCCAATGTTCTACATTCTCCTCTGCCTGCGGCAGGAATGCTGCGGCGCAGACATCATGTTCCAGGTAACCCGCCTGACCCGCGGCCGGGTCGCCATTGGTCCCGGCACCCTCTACAACCTGCTGGACAGCTTCCTCCAGGCCGGTATGATTCGGGAAACCAGCGTTGCGGGCCGGAAGCGAAGCTACCTCATCACCCCCAAGGGCCAGGACACCCTGGACGCCGAGTACCGCCGCCTGCTGACCCTCACCGAGGACTACCGGGCTTTCACCGATGGTCTTCCGCCCCCTGACAGCGGCGCAAGAAAGGAGAGTCACCCATGAAAAACCACAAATACCGCCTGGAAAACCTGGTGATCTATGACTACCGGGGCGTCGAGGAGCACCTCTCCCAAATGGCCGCCAAAGGCTGGGAGCTGGAGAAGGCCGGTTCTTCCCTCTGGAAGTACCGGCGCATAGAGCCCGCTCAAATCCGCTACGCCGTCACCTACAGCCCTGACGCCTCCCGTTTCAACCCCGGTCCCACAGTTGGCCAGCAGTCCCTGGAGGAGCTCTGCGCCGCCGCCGGATGGAAAAAGATCTGCGACTGGAACCAGATGCAGATTTTCTCCTCCCGAGAGGAACACCCTATGCCCCTGGAGACCGACGAGGGCCTTCGTCTGGAGAACATTCACCGCGCCATGAAGAAAAGCCTTCTTTTGGGAAATCTTGTGCTGCTGCTGTTGGCGCTCTTCTGGGGTGTGAGCATCTGGGGCACCCTTTTTACAGCGCCTTTCAAGGTCCTGAGCAGCAATGGAAAGCTCTTCTCCGGCAGCATGTGGACCTTCCTAGCGCTGCTGGAGCTCTACACCTTCGCCCACTATTTCCTCTGGCGGCGGCGGTCCCTCCGGTCCATCGCCGATGGCGGGGGCTGCGTCCCCCTTGGGCGGGGATGCCAAATCGTCAACAAGCTTTCTTGGGCAGTTCTGGCCCTGCTGCTGGCGGGTTTCCTGCTGGCGGAGCTGATCTTGGGAAACCGGGGCAGCATTCTCTATCTGTCGATGTACATGTCCCTGTTTTTCGTGGTGGTCTTTCTGGTCCGCAAAACCACCGAGCTCCTGCAGAACCGGAAGGTCTCCAAGGGTGCGAATATCGTGGGAACCCTTGTGGTAGATGTGGTGCTGTGCTTGGCCCTGATCGGCGGACTGGCCTATGTTTCCATCCACTTCGGCTGGTTCAGCAAGGATTCCGGCGAAACCTATGAGTACCAGAACCGGGACTGGGACGCCCGCCCCGTGGAGGGTGCGCCCCTCACTCTCTCCGGTCTGACGGGGGAATCCTACGCCCACATCCGGCGGGAGTGGGTGCGGGAGGGTTCCCTGCTGCTGCCAAGCTGGAGCTTCTGGGAGCGGGCACTGCCGGAGGACAGCGATGAGGCCCGGGGCATGGCGTACACCATCTGGGATACGGAGAATTCATGGATGTACCAATCCATTGTTGACAACTTCCAGGAGAAGAGCAAGCTGGTCTTCAGCGCCTACTGGATGGGCCGCCCGGAGAACCCGGCGGACTGGGGCGTCGAGGCGGTCTACCGGCGGTACTTTATCGGCAGCGGGGGAGAGAGTCCGGAAAGCGTCTTCCTCCTCTGCCAGCCCGGGCGGATTGTCCGGCTGGAGCTGGACGGGGAGCCCAGCGCGGCGGAGCGGCAGCGGATGGTTCAGGCGCTGTTTCCGGAATCAACGAGGCGGGAGAGCTGATGGTTCAGCCCTCCCGCGTTTTGACCTTATATGGCGTTTTTCGTCCTGGCGGAATTCCGCCTTTCCTTCATCTATCTACAACCCTCTGACCGCCTGCCGCATAGCGGCTTTTTTGCCTTGCCGCAGCGATTGCCGCGAAGCCGCCGTCAGGCGAACGAGGACGTATTCCGGTTTCAGGGCCGGAGTCAGTTCCAACCGTAGAAATAGCGGAAGAGGTCGTCAAAGGGATTGGCGTACCCGCTGTTTCCATTGCTGTTGTCCTGATTCTGCTGGGGCTGCTGCACCGCCGTCTGTTCCTCTCTGGGCGCCGCGCCCCAGGTGATTTCAACCGTAATGGCGCCGTCGGGACGGTAGACCTCCAGTGTGGCGGTGTCCCCGGCGGAATACTTCTTCTTTGCCAGGTTCAGGTCCTCCACCGTCTTGATGACCGTGTCGTCCACCTTGGTGATAACGTCGCCCATTTTCAGGCCCGCTTTGCCGGCGGCGCTGTCGGGCTCCACGTAGTTGATGAACACACCGGCGGTGATGTCATAGTGGAACTGGGCGGCTGTGCCCTCCGTCAGGGTCTGGGGGGTGATGCCCAGGTAGGCCCGGTTGGAGACGTAGCCGTTGGTCATGATGTCCTTCACCATGGAGAACACGTCGTTCATAGGGATGGCGAAGCCCAGGCCCTCCACGGAAGTGCCGTTGGAGGCTTTGGAGTACTTGGCGGAGACAATGCCCACCACCTCGCCGTACTGGTTGAAGAGGGGACCGCCGGAGTTGCCGGGGTTGATGGAGGCGTCGGTCTGAATCATGTTGAAGGGCGTGCCGTCCACATTGATGGCCCGGTCCACGCAGGAGACCATACCGCCGCTCATGGAGAAGGTCAGCTCACCCAGGGGGTTGCCGATGGCCAGCACGTGGTCGCCTACATTCAGGGTGCCGCTGTCCCCCAGGGTGACGGGCTGGAGGTTCTGGGCCTCCACCTTGATGACGGCAATGTCGTAATCCTCCTCGCCGCCGATATAGGTGGCGCTGTACTCGTCACCGTTGTACATGGTGACCGTTACCGTCTCCGCGCCCTTCACCACGTGGTAATTGGTGAGGATATAGCCGTCCTTGCTGAGAATGAAGCCGGACCCGGCGGAGGAGGTTTCCACCGGCTGATTGAAGAAGTTATAACCGGCGGTGGCGGAGGTGCGGATGGATACTACGCTGTTGACGTTGGCGGCGTAGACCTCCGCATCGCTCATAGCGGTTTTGCCATCCACGCTGCGGAGGGACACCTGGGTGACGGGGCGGCTGGAGACATTGATTTCGCTTTCGTTTCCGCCGCCGCCCTGGGATATGGCCCAGACAGCTCCGCCGCCTGCCGCGCCGCCCAGGAGGGCACAGCTGAGGGCCAATGCGGTGATCTTCAGTCCCATACGGTTTTTCTTCACAGGCTTCCTCTCCCATTCAGGCCCTTGAGGGCCGGGCTGTCCGCCGGGATGGACGGTCTCCCGAAGGGGGAGCTCGCTGCCGTCCTTGCGGTAGGTGTAGTGATACAGATTGTGTTCGTCGTTATACATAATGGCTTCCTCCTTATTATGTATCCCGTTTTCTCATTTCTTAGAAGATAAGATAACACGGGATTGTGTCGAAAGTATGGACAGGGGTTGTCTTGTTTTTAAACTTTTGTCTCTCTCGAACCTATGGCCTTAGTATAGACCGGAGAACTTAAACATTCCTGAAAGGGATTTAAAGAATCTTTGAACAAAAAGCGGACCCGCGAAAAAACGGGCCCGCTTTCCTTATATCAATTCGCCCAAAGGCGCGTCCAGCAATTCCAGCTCCTGAAATATCCGGGCCTCCAGCAGCTCATAATCCCGGGCGCCCCGGGAGCGGCGCATTTTTCCGCCCAGGCGTTCGCCGCCGTCAAACAGATGGATCAGGTAAAACCAGACCTCTTTCATCCGCTGGGAGGCGGGATTCACCTGCCCATAGAAGTCCTGATAGGCCTGATACAGTTGGGCCATGAAGGCCTGGAGTTCCGCTTTTGCCGCCGGCGGGCCGCCCCGCAGACGCCGGAACAGGGCCGGGTCCGCAATGGCTCCGCGGCCCAGCATCACGGCCTCCAGCCCTGGGAACCGGGCCTCCAGGGTCCGGACGCCCGCCACGCTGGTCAGGTCGCCGTTGTAGCAGACGGGGTTCCGGCTCTCCGCCAGGGCCGCCGCGAACAGGTCCAGATGCACCGCGCCCCGGTATTTCTCCGGCCGGACCCGGGGGTGGACCGTGAGACAGGCAATGGGATAGCGGTCGAAGACCTCCATCAGCCGGGGAAACTCCTCCGGCGTCTGATAGCCCAGCCGGGTCTTGACGGAGACGGCGATGGACGCCTGGGCAAAGACCTCATCCAAAAAGCGGTCCAGCTGGTCCGGGTCCGCCAGCATTCCGGACCCCTTCCCCTTGGCGGTGACAGTGCCGGAGGGGCAGCCTAGATTCAGGTTTGCTTCCCGGAATCCCATGTCCGCCAGAACTTCCAGGGCCCAGAGAAAGTCCGCCGCCCGGCGGGTCATCACCTGGGGCACCAGTGGGAGGCCAAGAGGATTTTCCAGCTCCCGCCGGTCCCGGGGCGTGAGAATGTGCTGGTCCGTGGGGGAAAAGAAGGGGACGAAATACCGGTCCGCCCCGCCGAACTGCTGGCTCCACACCTCCCGGAAGACCCGTTTGGTGATGCCGTCCAGGGGCGCGAAGTCAAAGCGGGTAATCATCCCAGCCGTTCCTCCCACTCCTTGGGCCGGAAGCCGGTGAGCACGAAGTCCAGTCCCACCAGAAGGGGCCGCTTCACCAGCATGCCGTCTGTGGCCAGAAGGGCCAGCTGTTCTTCCTCGCTCATAGCGGGGAGCTTGTCCTTCAGGCCCAGGGCCTTGTACTGCAGGCCGCTGGTGTTGAAAAAGCGCTTCAGCGGCAGGCCGCTGGCCGTCCACCACCGGCGGAGCTCCTCTGCCGTGGGGTTGTCCTCCTTAATGTCCCGGAATTCACAGGAAAGGCCCTGTTCTTCCAGCCAGGCCTTGGCCTTCTGGCAGGTGGAGCACTTGGGATACCAGAGCATGAGCATGGGAATACCTCCTTAATTTGCGGCAGGTCCTCACAGGACCAGAAGTTCCTTCGGGGCCCGGGTCAGGTTCTGACAGCCCTCCGGGGTGATGCGGATGACGTCCTCAATGCGCACCCCCAGCTTCCCGGGGATGTAGATGCCCGGTTCGGCGGAAATCACCGCCCCGGCAGGCAGGGGAGCGTCGTTGCTGGCGGCGGCGTTGGGGGCCTCGTGAATCTCTACGCCCACGCCGTGGCCAAAGCTGTGGGTGAAATAATCCCCGTATCCGGCCCTGGCAATCACGTCCCGGGCGGCGGCGTCCACATCCTTGCCGGTGACGCCGGCCCGGGCGGCGGCAATGCCCGCCAGCTGGGCGGCCAATACGGTTTCGTAGACCTTCCGCATCTCCTCCGTCGCGGAACCCACCGCCACGGTGCGGGTCATGTCGGAGCAGTAGCCTCCCCAGATGCAGCCGAAATCCAGGGTGACGAATTCCCCGGCCTGAATTTCCTTCTCCGAGGGCACCCCGTGGGGCAGGCTGCCGTTGGGGCCGGAGACCACAATGGGGTCAAAGGACAGGTCCGACGCGCCATAGTGCAGCATCAAATATTGCAGGCGGGCGGCAATCTCCTTTTCCGTCACGCCGGGGCGGATTTCCTGCAGAATGTCTTCCAGGGCCCGTTCCGCAATGCCCTGGGCGGTCTCCATAGCCCAGAGTTCCTCCTTATCCTTGGTCTGCCGGAGCTTCAGAACCGGCGCGGAGGCGGGGACCAGCTCACAGGGTGCTTTGCCCTCCGACAGGGCCTTCTCCAGCCGCCGGAAGGACTGGACGGACAGGGCCGCGTCCTCGAAGCCCAGGCGGCGGATGCCTTTCAAAGAGACCAATTCCTTGAGCTGGTCCATCAGCCCCCTGCCGGGCTTTACCTCCCGGAGCTCCGCGTTCTCCAGATGCCGCCCGGCGGCCTCGGTGTAGCGGGCGTCGGTGAAGAAAAACGCCTCCCGCCGGGAGACCAGGGCGGTGGCGTCGCCGCCAGGGGTGAAGAAGCCGGAGGCGTAAAACCGGTTGGCCTCCCCAGTGAGGAGAACGGCGTCCAGCTCCTCCGCCTCCAGAACGGCGGCAATGTTGGCAAAATGATTCATACAGATTCCAGTCCTTCCCAATTGAAATGGATATGGGCGGGGCGGTCTCCCCCTTTGGAGAAACCGCCCCGTCCGGTTACGGCAGCTGCCCGTCTCCGCCCATGAGGGCGGTCATCTCCTGGATGCGCTCCAGCGGAAAGGGCGGGGCGCACAGGGGCTTCATGGCAATGCTCATCAGGTTTCAGAGGGTTGTCGTCCGCTGCCAGACGGTTGGAGCTGAGGGCCCCGCAGCGCCGGCAGCGGTGGACCACCGCCCACTCGCCGCCCTTGCGGACCCACACGGCAATGGGGTCCATAACGCCGCCGCAGTCCGCCGCCCGGTCGCCGGGCTCCACGTCCAGATGGACGCTGGAAAGGCAGTTGGGACAGTGGTTGCGGTGGTCGCTGCCTGCGCCGCCGGGAGCAACCGGACGGCCGCAGACCCGGCAGGTGAACGCGTCGGTGCAGGGGTGGGTTTTATAGTAGCCTTTTTCGTATAATTTCCGTTTGTTTTCACGGTTCATGCATGAATTCCTCCTGAAGATGTGGTAACTCTTCCGGGAGGAATGGCCGGCTCGCCAACCTCCCGGTTAAGCGGCACTCTCCGACGCAAAGTATTTCTGTTTCATAGCAAATTCCTTCTTAAAATGATAGAGATCGAATGGTGGGCAGGGAACCGCGATGCGGACCTCACCAGTCGTGGCGGGAGGTGTAGATTCCGTTTTCTGCCAGAGTATCGACGATTGCCTCAATCCGATGAAAGCATGCCGGGTCGCTGAATTCCTCGTTGTCCAGTATGTTCCGGATTTTCTCCAGAACCAGCAGAGCTTGGGACTCCGCCCGCGCGGCAGCCTGCGCCAGGACGTTTTCATCCGTCAGAAGCTTGCAAAGCTCTGCCGCGATGAGGTTCGCCGCGAACAGTTCTTTCATTGCCGGATATCCGTTTTCTTCATGGTGGCCAGTATTCATAAAATAATCCTCCTTTTGACCTTTAGTAAATGTCAGCTGCGTTCTCATCATAACATAGAATAAAGCAAATGACAATTACTGAAGGTCGGGAATTACTTTATGTACAAAAATCATGCGCCAGACGGGCGGCATAACATTTGCGGCAGCTGGGTAGCTGAACTGCGCAAGGCCAGAACGCCGAGATTATCTCAGCGTGGTTTGGCAGACATACTCCAGCTGATCGGGTTGGATGTGGATAAAAATGCAATCCAGCGCATCGAGAGCGGGGAACGCTTTGTAACGGATATTGAGCTGAAGGCCCTGGCGGAGGCGCTGGAGGTCTCGGTGGAAGAATTGCTGCGGACTTAGAAGCTTCGGGAAGGCCCGAAGCTTCTGTTTTGTCCGCAGGCGGCCCGGGGGCCGCGTGGTTTACTTCTGTTCCGCCGACGCCTTCACGAACCCGTAGAACAGGGGATGGGGCCGGTCGGGGCGGCTCTTGAACTCCGGATGGAACTGCACGCCCACAAACCAGGGGTGGTCCGGCAGCTCCACCACCTCCACCAGATGTCCGCTGGGGGACAGGCCCGCCAGCACCAGACCCTTGGCCTCCATTTCCGCCCGGTAGTCGTTGTTGAACTCGAAGCGGTGGCGGTGGCGCTCGGAAATCTCGGCGGAACCGTAGAGGGTCCGGCTTCTGGTGCCCTCCTTCAGCTCGCAGGGGTAGCGGCCCAGGCGCATGGTGCCCCCCTTGTCGGTGACGTTGACCTGGTCCGGCATCAGGGCGATGACCGGGTGTGCGGTGGTTTCGGAGAACTCGGCGGAGTGGGCGTCACCGTAACCCAGGACATGGCGGGCGAACTCAATCACGGCCATCTGCATGCCCAGGCACACGCCGAAATAGGGAACCCGGTGTTCCCGGGCGTAGCGGACGGCGGCAATCATGCCCTCAATGCCCCGGTCGCCGAAGCCGCCGGGCACAATGATGCCGGCACAGCCCCCCAGCTCCTCTTCCAGGTTCTTTTCCGACAGGGTCTCGGAGTTCACCCAGCGGATGTCCACCACCACATCATTAGCGGTGCCCGCGTGGTTCAGGGACTCCACGACAGAGAGGTAGGCGTCATGCAGCTGGACGTACTTGCCCACCAGGGCGATTTCCACATGCCGGTGGGCCTTCTTTTCCCGCTGAACCATAGCCGTCCACTCCCGCAGGTCCGGCTGGTGGGTGATGAGGCCCAGCTTCCGGCAGACCACCTCGTCCAGGTCCTCCTTAGCCATGAGCAGGGGCACCTCGTAGAGGGTTTCGGCGGTGGCGTTCTGGATGACGCAGTCCGGCTCCACGTTGCAGAAGAGGGCGATTTTCCGCCGGATGTCCGGGGTGATGGGGGTGTCGCAGCGGCAGACCAGAATGTCCGGCTGAATGCCCAGGCCCAGGAGCTCCTTGACGGAGTGCTGGGTGGGCTTGGACTTCAGCTCCCCGGAGCCGGGGACCTCTACAATGAGGGGCACGTGCACAAAGAGCACATCCCCCTGGGGCCGCTCGGCCCGGACCTGCCGGATGGCTTCCAGAAAGGGCTGCGACTCGATATCGCCTACCGTGCCGCCGATTTCGCAGATGACCACGTCCACGTCCTCGCTGGCCATAGCGTAGACGCGGCTTTTGATTTCGTTGGTGATGTGGGGGATAATCTGAACGGTGGCCCCCAGATAATCGCCCCGGCGCTCCCGGTTCAGCACGGACCAATAGATTTTTCCGGAGGAAATGGAGCTGTTGCCGGACAAATCCTCGTCCACAAAGCGCTCGTAATGTCCCAGGTCCAAATCCGTTTCCGCGCCGTCCTCGGTGACGAAGACCTCGCCGTGCTGGTAGGGGCTCATAGTGCCGGGGTCCACGTTGATATAGGGGTCAAATTTCTGGTTTCGGACCCGGATGCCCCGCTGCTTCAAAAGCCGTCCCAAAGACGCCGCGCAGATGCCCTTTCCCAGGCCGGAAACCACACCGCCGGTGACGAATACATATTTGGTAGCCATGCCGCTCTCCTTTGTTCATCCTTCAAATTTTTCCCAGTTTCATGGAGGGATTTTTTCCGCATATACTGGTTTCAGTTTAGCATTCTGGGACAGGATTGTCAATCCGGGATATCCCAGGTTTCCGCCGTGGCGGGCGGGAAAAGCTGTCCTGCCCCTTGCGCAATCCGGTCCGCTGTGCTACACTATGCATCGGCGGACCCATGGTCCGCCAGTTGAAAAGGGGTTACAACTCCTTTTCAGCTGCGTTGACTATATAGGCAGGTACTTCATTTTCTGAAGGAGGTTCTCGGTATGTATTTTGAACAGATTGACCGCCCCCAGCGCAAGAGAGAAGCGGCGGAGCTCCTGCGGACCGCGCAGGTCTCGCCCAAGCTGATGACGGTTTTTTATCTGCTGATCGTGCTGCTTCTGGATTTAATCAATAATTTCACCGGCGGAATCCTGGGTATGTTCAGCTCCGTTCTGATTCTTCTGATTTCCGTGGTTCTCGGCGCCGGATACACGCTGTACTGCATGGCCCTGCGGCGGGGAGAACGGGCGGAGTATGTCACGCTGTTTGACGGCTTTTCCTTCGCGGGAAAGATCATTTTGCTGGATATTGTTTCCAGCCTCTTTGTGTTTCTTTGGTCCATGCTGTTTTTCATTCCCGGTATCATTGCTGCCTACCGGTACCGCTTCGCCAAGCTGAATCTGTATGAGAATCCCGACATGGGCGTCTTTGAGGCGCTGAACCTGAGCAAGCGGCAGACCATGGGCTATAAGAGCCAGCTGTTTCTGCTGGATTTGAGTTATTTGGGCTGGAACCTTGCGGCGTCCGTGCCGTCCATGGTGCTGAACATACTGATGAACCAGGAGCTGACCCAGGCGGTGCTCTACGGCATTCCCGCCACGAATGTGTTCTGGGGTCTGCCCATGCTGGCCTGGACCCTGGTGATCGGCGTGTGGCAGATTGCCGTTTCGCCCTTTTACCTGCCGAATTACACCTGTGTGTCGCTGTCCTATTTTGAGACGGCCAAGTCCACGTCCGGCCTTGGGAAGGACGCGCCGCCGCAGAGCGGAAATCCCCCCTTCGATTCCGGATCCTGGACGCCGCCGGATGGCCTTTGAGAACTCAACAAGCGCCCCGCTTCCGGATTTCCGGGGGGGGGCGCTTGTTTGCTGCTTGGCGTTACAGATGGGGGAACTGCCGCCGGATGGAAGCGCTTCGCCGCAGGGCCAGCACCAGCAGGGCCGACGCCGCCGTCCCGAAGATTCCCTGGGCAAGATTGCCCGGAATTCCCGCGGCCGCCGCGGTCAGACACAGCCCGAAGGAGCCGCCGCCGGACGCCGCCGCCAGCAGGCCGCCAAAGAGCCAATAGCCCAACACCATAACGGTTTCCGCCGCCAGACCGCAGGCCAATAAGCCGCCGCCCGTCCGGCCGATGGTCCGGTACAGCCCTGCTGCCAGGAGCGCCATGACGCCTTTGATGAGCAGCGTCGCCGGGACGTAGACCGCGTAGCCGGACAGCAGGTCTGCCATAGCCGGACCGAGGCCGCCCGCCGCCGCGCCGTAGGCCGGTCCCAGCAGGTAGGCGCCCAGCAGCACCACCGCGTCGCCCAGGTTTACATAGCCGCCGGTGGGGGACGGAACCTGAAGTGCCATAGTCGCCGCGCAGCCCAGGGCTGCCAGCACGCCTGCCGTTACCAACTGCCGGACCTGCGTTTGTTTTTCTGCGTGTTCCATGAAACTCCCTCCTTATTGGTTGCTATCATAGCGCATCTGTGATATGATGAAAATAGCCAATTTCTATCTTTTTTATAAGGTCAGAAAGGAGGACAACATGCTGACCGTTGACTGGGAGAACCGGGGGACCCTGCCGCTCTATGAATATCTCTGCCGCCGCATCCGGGACAGCATTCTGGACGGGGAACTGACAGCGGGAGAACGCCTGCCCTCCAAGCGGTCTCTGGCGGAGCATCTGCGGGTCTCCGTCATCACCGTGGAGAACGCCTACCAGCAGCTGGAGGCGGAGGGCTATGTGTACACGCTTCCCCGGCGGGGATTTTTTGTCTCTCCGGTGGACCGCCGTCTTCCGGCCCGACGGCCTCCGGCCATTCCGGAGGGTCCGCCGTCCCCGGTCTGGCGGCTGGATCTGCGGAGCGGGCAGCTGGACCCCGCCTGCTTTCCCTCCGCCCTTTGGGCCCGGCTCACCCGGCAGGTTCTCTCCAACGGGGACCATCTGGCCCCGGTACCGAACCAGGGTCTTCCGGCCCTGCGGCAGGCCATTGCCCAAGACCTGCGGGAATTCAAGGGAATGGCGGTCTCGCCGGAGCAAATCATCGTGGGCGCAGGGGCGGAATACCTCTATCTGCTGCTGGTCCAGCTGCTTGGCCGGGAGGCGGTCTTTGCCCTGGAGGACCCGGGCTATCCGAAAATCCGTCAGGTCTACGCCCAATGGGGAGCCGTCTGCCGCCCGATTTCCCTGGACAGGCAGGGCATACCGCCCGACGCCCTCTTTGCCTCCGGGGCCAGTGTGGTTCACTTCTCGCCGGCCCATCATTATCCCACAGGCGTTGTCACTCCCATTGCCCGGCGGCAGGCGCTTCTTCGCTGGGCGGAGGAAACCGGGGGCGTTATCATTGAGGACGACTATGACAGCGCGTTTCGCTTCACAGGCCGTCCCATTCCGACGCTGCAAAGCATTGACACGTCCGGGCGGGTCATTTACCTCAGCACCTTTTCCCAGACGATTTCCCCCTCTATGCGGGTGGGCTTTCTGGTTCTCCCGCCCTGGCTGCTGGAGCGCTGCCGGCGGGAACTGGGGTTTTACGCCTCCACGGTCCCTGCGCTGGAGCAGCAGGTGCTGGCCCGGTTTCTGGAGCGGGGATGGTACGAACAGCATCTCTCCCGCATCCGGAAAAAATACCGGCTTCGCCGCGCCGTTCTGCTGGAGGCCTTCGCCGCCTGTCCCTTTGCCGCCTCCCTTGCGGACCGGGGAGCGGGACTGCACTTTCTCCTGCGGCTGAACACGAAGGAGGAGGACGAGGTCCTGCGCCGCCGGGCGGAGGAGCGGGGCGTCCGGCTTGCCTTTTTGTCGGAGTTCGCCGCCATACCCCGGGACGCATACCGCCGCACGCTGGTGGTGAATTACGCGGGCCTGGACCCGGCGCGGCTGGAGGAGGCACGGGCTCTGCTGGAAGAGGTGTTCGGCGTCTAGAGTCTGTTTTAATACCGTCAAAACGCCGTCTTGGGGCATCTGATTCCGTCAGGACTGCGTTGATTGGACTGGAAGTCCGTCAGGATTCCTGCGTCCAATGGCCTTGCCTGACGAAAAAATCTGCCCCAATCCGGCATTCCGCCGGTTTGAAAACAGACTCTAGGCCTTGATAAAAGAAGAGAAAAACGCCCCGGACCGTTCCAGGTCTGCGGCGTTTGCCGGTACGGAAAAAACGGGCGGTGCGCTGGCACTGCCCGTTTTTTGTGCGGCTGTGTTCTGTTGTGCTGGTTATCCCTGGACCGCCGCTTTCAGCGCTTCCGCCCGGTCGGTCTTCTCCCAGGCTACGCCCAGGTCCTCCCGGCCCATGTGGCCGTAAGCGGCCAGCTTGCGGTAGATGGGCTTGCGGAGATCCAGGTCCCGGATGATCGCGGAGGGACGCAGGTCGAAGACCTTGGCCACGGCTTCTTCCAGTTTGCCGTTGCTGACGGTGCCGGTGCCGAAGGTGTCAACCATGATGCTCACAGGCTTGGCGACGCCGATGGCATAGGCCAATTCAATCTGGCAGCGCTTGGCCAGCCCAGCCGCCACAATGTTCTTGGCTACCCAGCGGGCGGCGTAGGCGGCGGAACGGTCCACCTTGGTGGGGTCTTTGCCGGAGAAGCAGCCGCCGCCGTGGGGAGCGCTGCCGCCGTATGTATCCACGATGATCTTCCGGCCCGTCAGGCCCGCGTCTGCGGCGGGACCGCCTTTGACAAAGCGGCCGGTGGGGTTGATATAGTACTTCGTGTTCTCGTCCAGCATGCTGGCGGGGAGTACTACCTTGGCCACCAGATTGATCATGTCCTGGCGAATCTGCTCCAGGGTGACATCGGGGTTGTGCTGCGTGGAGATGACCACGGTGTCAATGCGGACGGGGTTGTTGTTCTCATCGTACTCTACCGTGACCTGGCTCTTGCCGTCGGGACGCATGTAGGATACCAGACCGCTTTTGCGGACAGTAGTCATCTGCATGCAGAGCTTTTGGGCCAGGGAGAGGGGCAGGGGCATCAGCTCATCGGTCTCGTCACAGGCGTAGCCGAACATCATGCCCTGGTCGCCTGCGCCGTGGTTCAGCTCGGCTTCCTCGTTGTTCTTGTTCTCCAGGGATTTGTCCACGCCCAGGGCAATGTCGGCGGACTGCTCGTCAATGGAGGTGATGACGCCGCAGGTGTCGCAGTCAAAACCGTACTTGCCCCGGTCATAGCCGATTTCCCGGACCACTTCCCGGGCGATTTTGTCAATATCCACGTAGCAGCTGGTGCTGATTTCGCCCATGACGTGAATCAGGCCTGTGCAGGCTGTGGTCTCACAGGCCACGCGGCCCTGGGGGTCCTGGGCCAGGATGGCGTCCAGAACCGCGTCGGAAATCTGGTCGCAGATTTTGTCGGGATGGCCCTCCGTCACGGACTCGGAGGTAAAGAGATAATGTCTGCTCATGCTGCACTCCTTTTTCGCTTCCCGGGGAAGCGGTGCGCCTGTTCTCCCGGCGCGAGGGGATTTTGTACTGTCGTACCATATCACACCGCGTAACCTGAGCGGAAAAAAAGCCGCGCGTTTCGACAGGAAACGCGCGGGAAGTTTTTTTCTTCACTCGCTCCTCATCTGTCGGTTTCCGTCGGAATTGGCACCTTACAATGCAGGTTGCCGTGGCTTCATCGGGCCGGTCCCTCCGCCACTCTTGATAAGGATATGAACTTGTACAGCTCTATTGTAACAGCTTCCCCGGGTTTGTCAAGAGGCTTCCGGAATTTTTCTCGTGCCGGATGGGGGGATGCGGCGGCAGACAATCCGTTTTCGCCGGGCTGAAGCGGAGGCGGAAGAATCGGTATCAAAATCTGATATTCCAACAGTTGGAAATTGAGAGAATCTGTGTTAAAATGGAAAAGCAGTTCTTTGCGGGGAAGCTGCCGCCGGACGCCGGATTCGCTGTGTGTTTGGGAAATCAGAGTTCTTGAGATAGACAATCCGGTTGGCTTCTTTCCGTTTTATAAGTTTCTTTTCATCTCTTTTCCCTGTTTGTGAAAGGGATGATGGGTATTTAGAGCTTCCGCGAAAACGCCAAGATGCGTTTTCTATCGCTCAAAAATTTTTCGGTATTTTGAAAAATACCAATTCCAATTGGCAGACAAAATGTGACAATCCCTATATCCTCTTAGTTAGGAGGTGATCGAATTGTCAAAGAAAAAGAAGAGAAGCGTCTACAGGGACTTTCCGAATGTAAGTAAATTTCTGGTAGAGAAGATGACGCAGAGAAGAAAGGAGCTGAAACTCTCACAGACTGCTCTGGCAGGAAGAGCGGGAGTTACCCGGAATTGTATCCAGCAGATGGAATGCCATGAACATTTACCGCTGCCGTCCACTTTGTTCAAGCTGCTGAAAGCGTTGGACTTCAGCAAAGAAGAGTCCGCTGAGTTCTGGGTTGAAATTGACGCTGCTTACAACCGGGACAATGCGATACAGGAAGATACCTAAAAAATCGGAATGAAAACATAAAGGGTGGCCAGGATGGATGAGAAGTTTTGCGAAACGGATATCTATGATCTCTTATATCGCCTTGGGGTAACGGCAAATTATACCGGCTTTTTTCACACAGCCTATGCGGTGTCGCTGTGCATGAGGCAGCCGGACCGGTTGCTTCTGGTAACGAAGTGGCTGTACCCGGAGGTGGCAAAGCGGTATAAAACCAACTGGAAAGCGGTAGAACGGAACATCCGGACTGTGAGCGGCATCATCTGGCGGGAAAACCGCTTCCTGCTGGAACAGCTGGCTGGCAAGCCCCTGGCCCAGAGACCCTGTACCTCGCAGCTGCTGGCGATTTTGTCCTCAGCGATTCCGGCAGCTTATGGCCTGGATGAGGCAGCGGCTCTCATGGGAGAATGTACTGGAACAGGAAACAGGAACTAATCAAAGAGGATACAGGGAGGCGGTTTCCAGCGAAGATGGCAGTTCGCTGGCTGAATACCGGGTTTGATAGGCTATGGCAGACTTCGGTATTTGCGGCGGTTTCAGACGGCCGGCTTGATTGACCTGGCGCGGCGGATAAAGGTATTCCGCGCGGTTATGATGGCGGCTGCCGTCAGCCGAACGCAAGCGGTTGCATTTTGTTTGAAAAACCGGTTTTGCACCGGCAGTGATTTTCCCAAGACAGCTCTGTCTTTTGAGCCGTGCGGCGCCGGACACTTAAAATCAGACTTTCGGTGTAACAGCCGGAAGTCTGGTTTTACTTATACAGGACGGAACGCCGGTTCTGCGGCGGGGACGTCTGCTTTTCTGCGTGGAATGGCCGTCCGGCTCAGACGATTACATCCGGAATTTTGTGCCGGCAGGGGTTTTTGGGAAAAAGTCTGTAATTTACACAATTTTAGATTTACATTTGGCGGACAGATTGCTATAATAGAAGCTGCGAAATGTATACTTTGTTCCTATAGTTTCCAGAACCCGCGTCCGCTCCCGAAAAAAACTCGCGCAGATAGAAGGAGGACAACTATAATGAGAGAGGGAAAGATCTGCCGCTCCCCGCATTCCGCCCATGGAAACCGCTGGCGGACCAGGGCGGCCGCCTGGGCGCTGGCCGTCGCTTTTTTGCTGCCGCTGGTCAATCAGGCCTTCGTGTATGCGGCGGACCTGCCGGAGGGCGGACTCTGCGTGCACCATCCGGCCCATGATGAAGCCTGCGGCTACAAAGCGGTCCAGGAAGCGGCGCCCTGCACCCACGTGCATGACGAGACCTGCGGTTATGCAGAGGCGCAGGAGGGTGCTCCCTGCACTCATGTTCACGGCGAGGCCTGCGGTTATCAGGAGGCCCAGCCGGAGATTCCCTGTGACCAGAACTGCGGGGCAGACGCCGTTGTAACGCATCAGGAGGACTGCTCCTTTGCTCCGGCGGCGGAGGAGTCCCCCTGTGTCCACGTTCATGACGAAGCCTGCGGCTACGCGGAGGAGACCGATTCCGCGCCTGCCGCGCCCTGTACCCACATTCACGGAGAGACCTGCGGCTATCAGGAGGCGCGGGAGGAAATCCCCTGCGATCAGAACTGCGGGGCGGAGGTTGTCCACCGGGAGGACTGCGCGTATACTCCGGCGGCGGAAGCGGCGCCCTGCCTCCACGAGCATGACGAAGCCTGCGGCTATCTGGCGCCTGTGGAGGGTGCGCCCTGCACCCACGTCCATGACGAGGCCTGCGGCTACGCGGAGGCTCAGGAGGCCGCGTCGCCCTGCGGCTACGTCTGCGGGCTGTGTGTCACCGGCTGGGAGTGGGACGGCGAGGACGGCGTACTGGCTTGGAACGAGGAGAGCAGCCAGTGGGGGCTTGCCCTGCCCGGGGCCGGCCTGGAGGAACCCATTACCCGGGAGCTTCTGACGGAACTGCTGCCCAAGACGGTGACCGTTGAGACGAAGGCCGGAAAACAGACAGCGGAGCTTCAGTGGGATTTCAGCCAGCTGCCAGAGGCGGCCTATGAGGGGAATTATGTCCTCACTGCGGCGCTGGGCGGGTTCTTGACACGGCGCCCAGCCTGCGGGTCCTGCTGGCTTTGGGCGGGGCGGAGACCTATGCGGTTGACGTTCCCAAATATCTCAATCAGTGGAGCTTTCTGGCGCGGGATGATAGCAAAGTAACCGACCGGAATATCATTGCCGCCAAGGAAGACCTGAGCCACATGTCCACTGACGAGATTTTGCAATGGCTGAAAGACACGGTGCTCCCCGTCAAAGTCCGCGGCTGGAGCAGTCCTGATAGTTGGAATGGCTCTACTTACAATAACCTGCAAAACGCTGGTTTCACATTAGACGGGCCGGATAAGCAAGACGAACCGAAATTTGAAACAACAGCGGGCGACCCTATACTTTATGAAAGCCCGCTATATAAATGGGGCACTGTCCCCATTGAATGGCAAGGGTTCCCAGCCAGCTTTGAAGTGGACAAAGCCTATACTCTTACCGCAATCGTTCCGCCGAAGACTGTGAGTGGTAAAACCTATCAAATTTATGTAAACTCTAATGATTCAGAAGATTACAAAGGCACGCCCCCCAATAAAGACACCAGTACCAAACCCGACATCCTCAGCTTCACAGTCACCCTGAAAGAGATCAATCTTTCGGAACACGTTGTCGCTCCCGCCAGCCCGGACAATGTCACCGTCAACCTCTTCGACTACTGGGTCAAGGAGCAAACCCCGTCCGCCGCCACTGACGGGGACATTCTGGGGAAAAGCGACACCCACTTCCACGAAGAGGGCGGCGAGGGGTTGCTGGGCGACAAACCTACCGGATATTCCACCAGGAATGACTGGGACCTGGGTATCAACAAGGGCCATCTCCTGCTCTTCGGCGACGGCCTGATTCACGCCGGACTCTGGAACAAGGGCGCAGGCGAGAACTGCCGCTATGGCAAACGGTATGCCGGTATGGAGGGAATTGTCCAGAACCGGCTTGTGGCTGACGGGGATGCGGACCGGAACGGTGACCCCAATCAATACGGATATCCCGTTTTGAACCTCGCCCAAGCGGATAAGATTCTCACCGGTGGTGAGAACGGCGATCCCAAGCGGGACCATACCCTGATCAAGGACTGGAAATTGACCGGAGACCATACAAGTGAATTAAAACCCGGCACCGGCAATTTTGACTACACATCCAGCGATATCCAGAACCTCAGCAACACGGTTATTGGCACCTGGGGCGGAGACATCAACTCGGACACGGAGTCCCTGCAATACCTCTTTGATCCCAATATGACCCACAACTACAAAACCAGTTACACCGACGTGAAGGGTCTGTTCCAGCTGGACGACAACGGGTATTACTACTACAACATGCGGAGGAACTTTGCCGAGTTCCAGGGCGTTCCGCACACGCCGGGAACGGAAGCGGAGGAAGGCAATCACTTTATTTTATATGATGCCCCTGCCACAACCCGCACAGACGCCACAAGCACAAAATCCAGCATTGGCAACTTCTTCCCCTTCAACAAGGGCTCTGAGGTCTTCAACGGCATGAAGGCGGATGGAACCTTGACCAGCAGTGTGAACTGCGCCCGCAACGCCATGAACCACCACCTGGGCATGACGGTGAACGTGGACTTCTGCCAGCCCGCAAACGGCATGATTCACACCGGCAGCGGCAGCAAGCCCATGACCTTCGGGTTCTCCGGAGATGACGACGTCTGGATTTTTATCGACGGCGTTCTGGTGCTGGACCTGGGCGGCATCCACAGCGAGCTCTACGGTACCATTGACTTTTCCACCGGCGAAGTTTGCATTGGCCGGGCCTTCGGCGTTGAGGACATTCCGGAAAACCCGGCGGACCCCAGCATCCTGGTCACAAGAACTACTCTCAGAGAGCTGTTCAAAGCTGCCGGGGAGGACACCAGCGACAGCTCCAAGTGGGCCAACAATACCTTCGCCAGCAACACGGAACACACCCTGAACATGTTCTACCTGGAGCGGGGCAACTACGACTCCAGCATTGCCCTGCGGTTCAATCTCCAGCCTCTGCTCCACCAGAAAATGATTAAGGTGGATCAAGACGGCATGCCGCTCAACGGCGTGAAATTCGCCTTGTATCCGGCGGAGGAGACGGCTGTGGAGACGGCGGACGCAATTTCCTGTCTTTACACTGATAACCCCAAGAAGGTGGGGCCCTTCCTGGTCCGGAAAAGCGAGACCAATCCCGCTGACGATACCCCGCTGAACGGGAAAGCGCTGATCGAGATCACCACAGGCGGTCCCGGCGCGGAAGCCGGCGAGGCGGTCTTCCAATATCCGGACGGGGAGTACTTCAACTTCGCGGACCTCGGAAACCGGTATTACATCCTCGAGGAGCTTGAGGCGCCGGAGGGGTACCGCAAGCAGCCGGTTCCCATTGTGCTGTATTATGACCAGGAGACCGCCATGCTCTCCGTGGCCAACCGCTGGACGACCGGCGCTTACGCCTGCTCCACCTCCTACGATACCAGTGCCGGAAGGCTGACCTATGGCGTCCTTAACGGCGACAAGATTGTCGACTCCAAAACGCAGGTGCCTGCCAGCCTGGTTCCCGGGGAAAAGAACGATTTGCGGGATGGACTGGTGGTGGCGGTTCCCATGCTTCTGCAAAGGAGCACCGGCGCCTGGGTTCCGCTGTACGGCAGCAACCTGGGCGGATTCCACGCCGTCAGGCCCGCGGGGAATTCGGAAGAGGCTTGGAAGGCCGCTGTTCTGGAAGCGGCGCTCCATCAGGCGGGCAACGCCAAGGAGGACAGCCGGTATTTCCGCTGGCATCTGGATTGGGAAGCCGACAACCACCGCTTGATTGGCACACTGGATGACCTCCCGGGCCTCGCCAGCCGCTATCAGCTCAGCTACGAAAACGCCGGTGAAAGCGGCGGCGACATGCGCATAGTCTACGGTATTATCGGCGGGGATACCCTGAACTCGCTGGGGATTCGAGGCAGCAGCGGGGCGGAGCGCTACGAGAATCTCATGGATTACGTAAACGCCGAGGGGGTAGAGACGGCTCTGGAGGAAACCGGCAGCGGCTTCCGATTCCTGGTGGCTAGTCAATTCAACCGGAATTTCCGTTCTCTCGTCTACATTCCCAATGAGCGGCGGGAGCTGCGGGTCATGAAGGTGGACCAGGACGGCAAGCCCCTGCCCGGCGCGGAGTTTACCCTTTACCGGAAGATAGATAACAGTGTGGTCACCTCCGGCCTCACGGATGCCAACGGAATGCTGGTCTTTTCTCCCACGGGAAACAACGGTACCCCGGGGCAGGCCCAGGCCATTTGGGCAAATGCCTCCGTAGAAGACCGCTATTACTTAAAGGAGACCAAAGCCCCGGCTGGGTATGATGTGAATTCCACGGAGATTCCCGTAGTGGTGGGCACCTACTCCATCTATGCCGACGCGGGCACAGAGGACGACGGCGTTCTTGTCATGGCAGGCGCAGGCCGCTTGACCCAGACCATGCGCCAGTACGCGGAGGGCAACGACGTGGATATTACCCTCCAGGACATTACCGCCATTATGCAGACCCAGGACAGCGGCGCGTTCAAGATGGACGGCTGGGAGGATGTCCGACTGGCGGACAGCAGTGAACTCAACAGCAGCAACCTGCATTTCCACAAGAATCATGTGATTGACTACGGTCTGCATGACGACGACGGCGGCCAAATTTATAAGCCTTACTTCATCACGGATACAGGCTTTGTCCGTACGCGGGTGGTGCAGAACTTTGATCCCAGGAACGGCGATGGCGAACGCTACGACGGTACCGTAGCTTCGGACATCAACAAGGATGATTTGGGCAGCACCAATCTGACCAATCTTTTCAGTCTGGTGAATGTGGTAGTGGTGACTGACGAGAGCAGGACGGAGACCAACACCGGCAAGCTGACCATTTCCAAGACGGTGGAGAATCCGCAGCCGGATGAGGCAAAGAAGCTGTTCAGCTTCCAGCTGGAGCTGAAAGACGCCGGCGGCAATCCGCTGAGCGGAGAGTTTTACTATTATTTCCATGGTGAGACCTATGAGGGCCGGGTTAAGGTTACCAACGGCCAAGCCGAGACACTGAAGCTTCACCATAACCAGTCCATCACCATTCTGGGTCTGCCCGCGGGGACTGTGTACGAAGTGACCGAAGCGGTCCCGGAGGGCTGGCATGTCCAGGAACCCGCTGGCGGCACGGCAACGGGAGAAATCCAGAAGGATGAAACGGCAGACGCCAGCTTTGTCAACAGCCGGACGCCTGGAACTCCGGAACCCGGACCCAGAACCGGCGGCATATCCATCCATAAAATCGTAAATCCCGCGCCGGCTGTCAGCCGGGAATTCAGCTTCACCCTCACCCTGAGCGGCGACAGTGAAAGCGGAACCAATGGCAGCGCGGTCAATGGGAAGTACGGCGATTTGAATTTCGAAAAGGGCAAGGCGAAGTTTACACTTCGCCACGACGAAACCAAAACGGCGAACGATCTGCCTGCTGGGCTGAACTACGTTGTGGAAGAGGAAAAAGCGGAGGGCTATGTTGCTGTTTATATCAATGGCCGCGGCTCTGTTCTCGCCAACAATGTCATTGCAGTTTCCGTTTCAAATAATGGAGACGGTGATGGTGACAGCGACGGCGATAGTGACGGTGACAGCGACGGTGATAGTGACGGTGACAGCGACGGCGATAGTGACGGCGATAGTGACGGCGATAGTGACGGTGACAGCGACGGCGATAGTGACGGCGATAGTGACGGTGACAGCGACGGCGATAGTGACGGTGACAGCGACAGTGATAGTGACGGCGACAGTGATGGTGATGATGATGCCGACGCGGATGCTGACGCGGATGCGGACGCCGACGCTGATGCGGATGCTGACGCTGACGCGGATGCTGACGCTGACGCCGACACTGATGCGGATGCTGACGCTGACGCTGACGCCGACACTGACGAAGGTGAGGAGGCGCCTCCTTCGGAAGAACCTCCAGAACCTGACACGCCGCCGGAATATCCCACGGAGCTGCCGGACCCCAATGATCCCGACAGTCCGGATGAGATCACGATATTGGAAGACGGCGTACCCCGGACCTACCTGAAGATTTGGGACCCGGAAAATGAGGAGTGGGTCTATCTTCCGGAGGATGAAATTCCTCTGGCGTGGCTGGATGATTCTCCTGCCACCGGCGATGTCCGCCAGACAGATTTGTGGCTGGCGCTCAGCGGCCTGTCCCTCTGCGGCCTGACGGCAATCGGTCTCTCCGGCCGCAGGAAGAAGAAGTCGTAAGCGGCGAAGAAATTCCTCGTTCTATTCTCCCTCCATCCGAAAACGCCCGCTGTCTTCGAAAGACAGCGGGCGTTCAGCTTGCTGAAAAAGGCGGTTTTTGTTCAGGTTCCGTCCGTGTTGTTCAGGTCAGAGGATTGTCCTCCCGAATGACCGCGCCGGTGGCCTCATTCACAAACTGGAGACGGACATTGCCGGGGGCCGTGCCGTTAAAGACGTGGTAAATGCCGCTGTACAAAAAGAGGGAAACCTCCAAAAGCCCTTCCGACAGACCGGGCTCCTCCGTGTTCAGCACGACTTTGTAACTCGTGTAGTCCTCATTGGCCTCAATACGGACAACTGTGGGATATTCCTCAGAGCCGGGCAGCGCGGAGAGTTCTTCGTCTATGGACGCTCTGATCTCGTTTACCATCTCCGCGTGCCGGGTTTTGGTCATTACATAGGTGACAGAGCCGTCCTCATTCAGCACGGCGGATTTCAGGCCCTCTTCTTCCTGGACTTCCTGGCCCAGCTGTTCCTGGGTGACGTTTTCACCCAGAAAGTCCGACGGAAGCGTCAGTGTGACATCAAACAAGCTGCTGCTGACACGGAAGCTGCCGGAATGATTTTTTTCCCGGGCAGCGTGCCGCCTCCGTTTTATTTTTGGGGTTTGGCTGGAAATTTTCTGTTTTTCTATTGTGTTTTCCTGACATTCCGGCTACCATGATAGGAAAGAGAGGTGTTTGCGTATGAATCCAGTGCTTCGAAACCATGCGGACCGGATTATCGCGGCCAGTCTGCGGGCAGTCCTGCCCGACGAGGCGGTGCGGCGGGCGCTGAAGGATTTCCGTCCGGCAGGCGGCAGGACGCTTCTGGTGTCTGCCGGAAAGGCCGCGTGGCAGATGGCCAGAGCCGCTGCAGAGACCCTCGGCGCCGTGGACAGCGGCGTGGTGGTGACGAAATACGGTCATGTTATGGGGGAAATTCCTGGCGTCCGCTGTTATGAGGCGGGGCATCCGGTGCCGGACGAACATGGCTTTGCCGCCACGGAGAAGGCGCTGGAACTGGTGAGGGAACTGACGGCGGAAGATACGGTGCTGTTTCTCCTCTCCGGCGGCGGCAGCGCCCTGTTCGAGCGCCCCCTTGTTCCGGGAGCGGAACTGCAGGCGGTGACGAAGCAGCTGCTGGCCTCCGGCGCGGATATCGTAGAGATAAATACCGTCCGCAAGCGGCTCAGCGCCGTCAAAGGAGGGCGGTTCGCGTTGGCCTGTGCCCCGGCTCAGGTATTTAGCATTGTCCTCAGCGACATTCTGGGGGATCCCCTGGACATGATTGCCAGCGGGCCTGCCTGTCCGGACGCCTCGACCTGTGCCCAGGCCCTGTCTGCGGCGAAAAAATATGATCTGAAGCTTTCCGGCGAGGCCTGGGCCCTTCTGAACCGGGAGACCCCCAAGCAGCTGTCCAACGTGACTGCCCGGATTACCGGAAGCGTGCGGGAGCTCTGTGCCGCCGCCGCCAAGGCTTGCGGGGCGCTGGGGTATGAACCGGTGCTGCTGACGGACCAGCTGTGCTGTGAGGCCCGGGAGGCCGGGAGCTTTCTGGCCAGCGTATTAAAGACTCACGCCGGAACGGGCCGCAGGCTGGCATTCCTGGCGGGAGGGGAACCGGTGGTTCATCTCACGGGAAGCGGACAGGGCGGCCGGAACCAGGAATTGGCCCTGGCCGCAGCCCCCGGCATTGCCGGGATTTCTGGGGCGGCCGTGTTTTCCGTGGGCAGCGACGGCACCGACGGCCCTACGCCCGCCGCAGGGGGATATGTGGACGGGGAAACCCTGGAGGCTCTGCGGGCCAAAGGCCTGGACGTGTCCGCCGTTCTCCGGGAGAATGACGCCTACCACGCCCTGGAGGCGGTGGGAGGACTGCTTGTCACCGGTCCCACCGGCACCAATGTCAATGATGTGGCCGTTGCTCTGCTGGATGCGGAACGCGGATAATGGAGGAGAGAACCCATGGAGAAGATTTACGAGATATTTGGTCTGGACGCGCACAGTATGACCCTCTCCCTTCTGGAGGCCGCAGATGTTGCCTCGGCCATTCCCGCCGGGGCCTCCGTAGCCCTGAAGCCGAATCTGGTGGTGGCCGGAACTCCAGACAGCGGCGCTACCACCCATGCCGGTATCCTCTCCGGATGTATGGAGTACCTGCAGGCCCATGGGATTCGAGATATCAGCGTCATAGAGGGATCCTGGGTGGGAGCCCGAACAGACCGGGCCATGCGGGCCTGCGGCTATGACAAGGTGTGCAGACATTATAACGTTCCCTTTTATGACCTGAAGCAGGATGAGACCCGCCGGGTGGAAACGCCTCTGCGGCCAATGGATATCTGCCGCCGGGCGTTGGAGGCGGATGTCCTCATCAACCTTCCCGTACTGAAAGGCCATTGCCAGACGGTGATGACCTGTGCCCTGAAAAACTGCAAGGGCTGTCTTCCGGACCGGGAAAAACGCCGGTTCCACGCCGAGGGGCTGACCGAACCCATTGCGGCCCTGGCCGCCGCGCTGAAGCCCGCGCTGACCATTGTGGACGGCATCTGCGGGGACCTGAACTTTGAGGAGGGCGGCAATCCGGTTCCCACCAACCGGATGTTTCTGTGTGCGGACCCGGTGCGGGCGGATGTCTACGGCTGCCGTCTGATGGGCCTGGAGCTGGCAGATGTGCCCTATATTGGGCTGGCCGCGCAGTGGGGCGCGGGATGCGCGGAAATCGGACCGGAGGATGTGGTCACCCTGAATGCCCCCAGGCGGGAGCGGAGTATCCCCCGCCCTCCGGCCTGGTCCGGCAGCTGACCCGAATGGTCCGGCAGGACAGCGCCTGTTCCGCCTGTTACGCGGCTCTGGTCCGGGGCTTGTACATTGCCCGGGAGGAGGGCATTCCGGTAAAACAGGAAATCGCGGTTGGGCAGGGCTGGAAGGGAAAACGCGTGTCCTGCCTGGGCGTGGGAGCCTGCTGCGGCGCAGCGGAGTCCTGTGCTCCCGGCTGTCCGCCCACGGCGGCGGCGGTGGTAAAGCTTCTTCGGGAACAGGCGGGATAATCTGGGATACAGACAGTTTCTCGCGGGAGGCTGTCTGTTTTCCTTTGCCGCTCGTTCCATAGCGGGGCGCTTTTTGGGCGGGAACGCCTTGAAGTCTGCCGGAGCCCATGGTAAAATAAAAAAATAGTCCATTGCTGCAAACGCAAAAGGAGTGAGAGATTCATGGTATTGACGGAACAGATGATTCAGCTTCAGGCGCCCAATTCGTCGGCCGTGGAGAATGGGCGGAAACTGTCCAAAAAAGGAAGCTTCTCCGCCCATTGCCGGACAGAGGACGGTTCCCTGTACTGGGCCCAGTGTGCCGGCAGCGGCAAGACACCTTACCGGGTCTCCATTGACTGGACGGCGCCGGATGCTCCCGTGTGCCGGTGTTCCTGTCCCAGCCGGCAGTTCCCCTGTAAGCACGCTCTGGGCCTGATGTTTGAGCAGCTGTCCGGCAAGGTATTTGAGACGGCGGACATCCCCCCGGATCTTGCTGAAAAACGGGCCAGACAGGCGGCTCGAAGCGTAAAAAAAGAAGCCGCCTCCGGAGAACTCCCCAAGCCCAAAAAGGTCCATGCCGCCGCCCAAAAGAAGAAACTGTCCCGGCAGCTGGAGGGGCTGGACATGGCGGAGAAGATGGTAAACGATCTGGTTTCCGCCGGTGTAGGCACTTTGGCGGGCAGTTCCGCGCAGGTATACGACAAGCTGGCCCGGGATTTGGGCAGCTGTTATCTCACGGGGCTTCAGACGGCCTTTACCCGCATAGCCCTGACGGTGCGCGCCGTGCAAAAATCCCCGGACCAGGCGGAGCGGGTGTATGCCGAAGCTCTGCGCATTCTGGTGTCCCTGCGTTCCACCATCAAAAAGTCCCGGGTCTTTCTGGAAAACAAGCTGGAGGCGGGCAGTTTTTCTCCGGAGGATTCCGTCCTCTTCGAGGCCTTGGGCGGGGTGTGGAAGCTGGAGGATTTGCAGGCCATTGGGTCTTACCAGGAGAATGCCCGGCTGGTCCAGCTGTCCTTTGATGTGCGCTTTGACGAGGCGAAGAAGGAGTACATAGAGCGGGGCTGGTGGCTGGAGCTGAACAGCGGAACCATCTTTCAGACGAGGAACCTGCGTCCGCTGAAGGCCCTGAAATACATAAAGGGAGACGACAGCCGCTTCGGTCTGCTGGAGGTCCCCGTTCTGTACATATACCCCGGGGAGGGGGACCGGCGGGTCCGCTGGGAAAACGCGGTCTCCCGGCCTCTTGGACCGGAGGAGCAGGCCAGGCTGTCATCCCTGGCGCAGCCGGATTTGGCGGCGGCGGTGAAGCGGACCAAGGGTGTGATTAAAAATACCCTAGCGCCCAAATTCCTGGCGGCACTGCTTCCGGTAGGGCGCTTGGGGAGGATTGACGGCACATTTGTGCTGGAGGACCCTGCGGGAAGCCGGATTGTCCTGCGGGACCGGCCCGGGGAGGGAAATGCCCCCACAGCCCGGCTGGCCATGCTTCCGGGGGAACTCCCCCCGGGCAGCGCCTTGTTCGGCCTGCTGTTTTATGCGGAGGAGGACCGTTCCCTCTGCCTGCATCCTTACAGTGTGGTGACCCGGTCGGAGATCATCCGGCTGCAATATTGAGGGGGTGGCTTCTGTGAATTTACAGCCTCTGTATGATGTGAAGGAGCGGCTGGAACAGGCCGCCATTGCCGGAACCGGCTTGCTGGAGGAAGATTTCCGCCTCCAGCGGGCGGCGGAGAATCTGAAGCCTCTGGCGGCCGCCAGCCCGGTATTCGGAAAGATCTCCGCCGGGCTGGAAAAACTCCTGGCCGCCCCTGCGGCGGAGCACCCCGGCCTGCTGCTGGACCTGCTGGCACTGGTGGACGCGGTGGCCTACACCCAGGGGAAAACCGGCATAGAGGGAGAACTGGAACCGCTGCCCACAGGACATGGGCAATACCAGGAGCTGTCCTGCGGTCAGCTTTCCCCCCTGCTGGAGGCCCTGACCAGCACCGGCGGCGGGCGGATGGAGATTGTCCAGAGCGCGTGGGAAAATCATCCGGAGTACTTTTCCGAGTACCGGGTGCTGCCCTGTCTGATTCAGGATTTGGGGGACAAATTTACCTATTTGGCGAATCTGAACGTCAAAATCCTGACGGCCCTGGGCCCCGCTGTGGTTCCCGCGCTGAAAGAGGGCTTTGATCCCGCCGGGAAGGCGGCTATGGCCCGGCGGGTGGAAATTCTGGACGCGGCAGTGGGGGCGGCGGAAAACGAGTTCTATCTGGAGATGCTCCCCAAGGCCAGGAAGGATGTGCAGCTGGCGCTGATCTGGGCTCTGCGCCACGACCCGTCCAATGGTCTCAAGCTGCTGGAGCTGAGCCAGACCAAAAAGGGCGACGCGCAGGAGACGGCCTACCGGGCTCTGGCCTCCTCCCGTTCCCCGGAGGCGCAGAAGTATTTTGAAGAGCTGGCGGAGGAGCATGCAGACCTGACGCTGCGGTATCTTGCGCAGACGGCGGAGAAGGTGGACTGGGCCAGCCGCCTGACCGCCCGGCTGTTCCGGGCGGAGCTGGACCGGATAGCGGAAAATCCCCAGCTTCCCTTGACAAAGGAGCTGGAAAGACGCTTTAAGGTGCTGCTGGAAGCCCTCCGGAATAAGAGCGGTCCGGAAATCCGGGACGTTTACCGCCGTGCCGCCGCCTTGGGGGAGCAAGTGGAGCGGATGCGCACCTCCGGGGACCAGCCCATGAAGTTTGACGTCAGTTTCGGCCTGCGTCAGGCGGCGGAGGACAGCGGTTTCCGTCAGTCGGTCTGTCGGACTCTGGAAGGGATGCTGATGCGGGACCCGGACCCGGAATGGAAGGCCCTGGCGCTGGAGCTGTACGAAGAGTATGGAAATCTCTACCTGGCCCCCGCGCTTCTCGCGCAGCTTCTCTCCCAGGACAGCGCCGCCTGCTATGAATGGGCGGAGGCGCGTTTTTTCCGGACCGCCGCCCCGGAGAGCCGGACGGTAGACCCAGAGGCCGTAAGGGCCTTTAACCGGGTGTTTGGAAACGTCTGCTGGATTCCGCGGCGGGAGCGCTATGAGATTTCACCTCTGTGGAATTACGGGGAGGACGCCCCCTTCATCACCCCGCTGCCGCTCTTGGACCCCCGCTGGTTCGGCCTCTTCACAAAGGCGGGGAAGTCCATGGACCACCTGCTGGTCAGTCTCCTGCAGGAGCGGCGGCAGGCGCCGGAGGTCCTGGCCCAGATGGGCGCTTACCTGTACCGCCGGGCGGTCACCGGGGACAACCCCAACTATACGGAGTGGTATATTCGGATTCTCAGCGGCCTGGGCTGGACGGATTGGACGGACTTTTTCCCCGAGCGGGGAAAGCGGGTGGGGGAGTTCCTTTACCTGGAACTGAAGATGGGACTGGAACGGATGCCGGTTCCCCTGGAAGAGAAAATCCGCCAGCTGGAGCAGCTCAGCGAACTGGCCCGGCAGAAGAAGGTCCAGATTCGCTACAAGGGCTGGCCGGAGGAGGCGATCCAGGATTGGATTACCCAATGGAAACTGGAAGAGAGGAAAGGGGAAGACCAGCATGTCTGACAAAAATGTACTGCGTCTCCCGGCGGAGGAACTTTTTCAGAGGGAGCTGGACGCCCTCATTTCAGCGGAGACTGGCACGGTTCCCACCGGGTGGCGGATGTCGCCCAAGTCGGTTCTCGCCTACATCACCGGCGGCACGAAGGTGAAGGGTGTGGACATCACGCCCAAGTATATGGGCAGTAAACGGCTGGTGGAAATCGCCATTGCCACGCTGGTCACGGACCGGGCCCTGCTCCTCACCGGCGAGCCGGGTACCGCCAAATCCTGGCTCAGCGAACATCTGGCCGCCGCAGTCAACGGCGACTCGACCAAGGTGGTCCAGGGCACCGCCGGAACCACAGAGGAGCAGATTCGCTACTCCTGGAACTATGCCATGCTGATTGCGAAGGGACCCTGTCCGGAAGCCCTGGTAAAGAGCCCGGTATACCGGGCTATGGAGACGGGCTCAGTTGCCCGCGTTGAGGAAATCTCCCGCTGTGCCAGCGAGGTGCAGGACGCCTTGATTTCCATTCTGTCGGAAAAGCGGCTCAGCGTTCCGGAGCTGGGCCTGGAGGTCCCCGCCGCGAAGGGCTTCTCGGTCATTGCCACCGCCAATACCCGGGACAAGGGCGTCAACGACATGTCCGCCGCGCTGAAACGGCGCTTCAACATAGTGGTGCTGCCCACGCCGTCCGATATGGAGACGGAGATGGAGATTGTGCGTACCCGAGTGGCACAGATGTCTGCGGGACTGGACCTGAATGCCTGCCAGCCCGGGGAGGACACGGTGGAAAAGGTGGTCACCATCTTCCGGGAGCTGCGTTCCGGGGCCACGCTGGACGGCAGGCAGAAGCTGAAAGCCGCCTCCGGCGTGCTGTCCACGGCGGAGGCCATCTCCCTGCTGGCCAACTCCATGGCGCTGGCCGGCAGCTTTGGGGACGGTTCCATCACACCCATGGATTTGGCGGCGGCCCTGCAGGGGGCGGTGGTCAAGGACGAGGACAAGGACGCGGTCACCTGGAAAGAGTATTTGGAAAACGTGATGAAAAAGCGGGGCTCCGCCTGGCTGCCCCTCTACCGGGCCTGCCGGGAGCTGAATTCATGAGGACGGGACCGGTATTGTTCGGGGTGCGCCACCTGTCTCCGGCGGCGGCCGTGCAGCTGCGCCGTGCGCTGGACGAGGTCCGGCCCCAGCTGGTGTTGGTGGAGGGCCCCAGCGACCTGAACGGCCAGATGAAGTGGCTGTGCCACCCGGAAACCCGGTTTCCCGCCGCGATTCTGGCGTATACCCGGCAGCCGCCGGTGCGTACCATTCTGTATCCCTTCGCCATTTATTCCCCGGAGGTGCAGGCCATTTTGTGGGCCCATGCCCACGGGGTGGAATGCCGGTTCATGGACCTGCCCTCCTCGGTGTTTCTGGCTCTGGAGGCCGGGAAGAATCCCCGGGAAGGGGAGGAAGCGGAGGCCGCGCGGTCTACCGAGCGTATCTACCAGCGGCTGGAGACGCTGACCGGCGAGAGTCACGACGTCTTCTGGGAGCGGAATTTTGAGCAGCTGGAGGCGGGTGCTTATCAGGCGGCGGCCAATACCTTTGGCCGGGAGCTGCGGGCGTCGTTGGCGGAGACCCCGGTCCGCGCGGCGGAAACCGTGATCCGGGAAGCCTACATGAAGCGGGTCATCTGTCAGGCGGTGGACGGCGGCATTCCTGCGGAAAAAATATTCTGCGTCTGCGGGGCGTTCCATGTAGAGGGGCTGGAGGAATGCGAGCCCATGACCGGCGAGGAGGCCGCCGCCCTGCCCCGGGCGGACGCTTTGGCCACCCTGATGCCCTACTCCTATTACCGTCTGTCCTCCCGCTCCGGCTACGGTGCAGGAAACCGGGCCCCGGCCTATTTTGAACTGCTGTGGGACGCCCTCAACGGCGGCGGACTGCAGGAGGTTCCCCTCCGCTACCTCACCCGGCTGGCTGCCGCTCACCGGAGGGCGGGCAATCTGGTATCCCCGGCTGAGGTGATTGAGGCGGCGCGGCTGGCAGATAGTTTGGCGGCCATGCGGGGGAGCCGGTATCCTGCCCTGTCCGACCTGCGGGACGCCTCCGTCGCCACCATGGGCCATGGGCAGTTCTCAGAACTGGCTCTGGCGGCGGCGGATACGGAAACCGGCAAAAAAATCGGCTTCCTCCCGGAGGGGGTCAGCCGCACCAGCGTGCAGGAGGATTTCTACCGCCAGCTTCAGGAACTGCGGCTGGAGAAATTCCGCAGCGCCGTGCTTCAGCGGCTGGATTTGGACCTGCGGGAGAAGCTGCATGTGAAGTCGGAGACCGCCGCCCTGACGGACCTGCGCCGTTCCTTCTTTCTCCACCGCCTGCGGGTTTTAGACGTCCATTTCGCGGTCCTCCTTCCCTCCCGGCAGAAGGGGGCCAGCTGGGGGGAATATTGGGAGCTGCGCTGGACGCCGGAGGCGGAAATCGAGATTGTGGAATCCGCCCTCCTGGGGGACACCATAGAGGCCGCTGCGGCCTACGCCCTGAAGGAACGGGGCGAGGAGAGCGCCTCCATTGCCCAGGCTGCCGCCATTTTTGAGGACGCCTTTCTGTGCGGCATGCCTGCGGCCGCCGGTCACGCCCTGTCCGTGCTGCAGGGGCTGAGCGTGGATTCCGCCACCATTGCCGGCGTGGCGGAGACGGCCTCCCGGCTGTCCTTGGTGGTGCGCTATAGCGATCTGCGCCGGTTTGATTCCGCGCCGGTAATTCCCTTCATCAAGCAGCTGTATCTGCGGGCCTGCCTGACGCTGAAAGAGGCCTGCGTCTGTGACGCTGAGGCCTCCCAGGCGGTGACAAAAGCCATGGACCAGCTCAACGCGCTCCAGCTCAATCATGACTTTCTGGAGGAAGACCGCTGGCTCAGCCTGCTGGCGGAAATCTCCGACCGGGACGATTTGAACACCCGCTGTTCCGGCTTTGCTATGGCCATCCTGCTGGAGCGGGGCAGGGCGGACGAGGAACTGCTGTCCCGGGAAGTGGCCCGGCGGCTGTCTCCCGGCATCCCTGCGGATCTGGGGGCGGGATGGTTTGAGGGACTGGCCGCCAAAAACCGCCGGGCGCTCCTGCTCCGGCTGTCCCTGTGGCGGCACCTGGACCGCTACCTCTCCGGCCTGGATGAGGCGGCTTTCCGCCGGGCGCTGGTTTTTCTGCGCCGGGCCTTTGCAGATTTTTCACCCGGGGAGAAAAACGACATAGCGGAAAACCTGGGTGAAATCTGGGGCGTCTGCCCCCAGCAGGCGGCGGAAGCCCTGATGAAAGAGACCACCCAGGCGGAACAGGAGCTGCTGGACAGCCTGGAGGATTTCAATTTTGACGATATCTGAAAAAGGAAGCCGGTACCACTCGGAAATTCCCGAGCGGATTCTGACCCGGAGGTGAGACACAATGGCACAACCGGAACAGCTTGCCCGCTGGCGGCTGATTCTGGGTTCCGAGACCCAGGATTCCTTTGTCAATATGGGCGGAGCGCCGCTGTCCCAGGAAGAGGCGCTGATGGACTCCGCCCTTGGCGCCATCTACGGTGGGCCGGGGGAGGGCTTTGACGCATTGGGCCGGGGCGCGGGAAAGGGCCCGTCCTCCCCGCTGATTTCCAAGTGGCTGGGAGACCTGCGCACGCTGTTTGACCCGGAGACCGTGGCGGTGGTGCAGAACGACGCCATTGAGCGCAAGGGACTGAAACAGCTGCTGCTGGAACCGGAGCTGCTGGACAGCCTGGAACCGGACCTGAATCTGGCTTCCACGCTGCTGATGCTGAAGGACCAGATTCCCAAGAAGTCCAAGGAGTCCGCCCGCAGGTTTATCCGGAAAATCGTGGAGGAAATCAACCGGAGGCTGGAGAACGACATGCGCCGGGCAGTGACGGCGGCGCTGAACCGCCGGGCCCATTCCCCTCTGCCCTCTGCCGCCGCGCTGGATTTTCCCTATACCATCCGGCGCAATCTGAAGAACTACCGTCCGGAATTGGGGGCGGTCATTCCGGAGCGGGTATGGTTTTTTGACCGCTCCAGCCGGGCCAGCCGGTGGCACGTCATCCTGGATATTGACCAGAGCGGGTCCATGGGGCAGTCCATTCTCTATTCCTCCGTAATGGCCTGCATCTTGGCCTCCATGTCTGCCGTCAGGACCCATGTGGTGGCCTTTGATACGCAGATTATGGATCTTACCCCGCTGTGCGCCGACCCGGTGGACCTGCTGTTTGGCTTTCAGATGGGAGGCGGAACGGATATCGCGAAGTCGGTTGCCTATTGTCAGGGATTGGTGGAGACGCCGTCCAAAACCCTCTTGTTCCTCATCTCGGACCTGGAGGAGGGGGGAAACCGGGCGGCGCTTCTGCGGCGGCTGGAGGAACTGAAGGCCTCCGGCGTCCGGGTGGTGGTTCTGCTGGCCATTGCGGACGGCGGCAAGCCGTACTACGACGCGCAGACCGCCCAGCGGATCGCCGCCATGGACATCCCCTGCTTCGCGTGCGCGCCGGAGAAGCTGCCCCAGCTGCTGGAACAGGCGCTGACCGGACGGCTGGAGGGTTTTTAAGACCCTGCCTTTTGCCTGGCGGGAAAAATCCTCTTCCATCCAGCATTCCCCGGCTGTGAATACAGGTTCCAAGTGCTGCCGGATGACCGCCTGACAAATAAGCGTCAGCCGTGAAAGGGAGGAGAAGAATTTGAAGATATACAATAAGCAAGCGTTTGTGTTCGGGATATTCTGCGCAGGCGGACTGCTGTTTTTTGCCTTGGGCGTCATACCGGCGGACTGGTGGCAATGGGGGATTACCCTGGCCATAGCGGGCAGATACCTGTATCTGGGATTGTCCAAAACGGCGGGGGAACAGGAGGCGGCCATTGGTCAGAAGTATAAGGAAACGGCTGTTAAGCTCTACGGGAAGTACGCTTTTTTGAAAACACATCTTCCCATTTTTCTGCTGGCGGCTTTTTTTGTCACGGCCTTGGCTGTCCGCTTTGTTTTTGATTGCGTTCCCGTTTGGTTCGCGGCTGTCTTCTGCGTTGTGCTGATGCTTTCCGCCGCCTACAGCATGGGACTGGAACGGAGTATCAGAAATGCCGTTATAAACGAGAAAAAGCCGTGAATGATTTCACCAGCGCGGGTATGACCAATATAAAACATAGGAGTTGAAGGAACATGACAGCTGATTCTGAGGCAATGGAAGCGGTCCGGCTCACACAGCAGATGGTCCGCATTGAGAGCAGCAATCCCGGTACCTACGAGGAGGCTATGGCCGTCTTCGTATCCGAATGGCTCAGCCGGAACACGGCCGCCGAAGTGCGCCGGGAGCCGGTGCATCCGGGGCGGGACAATGTGACGGCTGTTTTGCGGGGAGAGTCCCAGGCGCATAATCTGACCTATATCTGCCACATGGACACCATGCCGGCAGGCGAGGGATGGGATACGCCTCCCTTTGCGGCGGAAATCATAGACGGAAAGCTGTATGGCCGGGGCGCCTGCGATATGAAAGCCGGTCTGGCCGCCGCCATGATTGCCTTCCGGAATCTTTCCCGGCTGGGCAGGCCGCTGCGCTATGATTTCCAGCTGATTGCCACAGTGAATGAGGAAGACGCCATGACCGGCGCGGAGCAGGCGGTGCGGGACGGCTATGTGAACGCGGACAGCTATGTCTTGGACGCGGAACCCACAGACAGCCGGATTCAGGTGGCCCACAAGGGCAAGACCTGGTTTGAGCTGACCACCCGCGGCAAGACCTGTCACGCCAGCATGCCCCAGAAGGGCTGTGACGCCATTGCCGCTATGGCGGAGATCATCACCCGTGTCAGACAGAAGCTGGCAGACCTGCCGGTCCACCCGGAGATGGGCCCCTGCACCGCCACATTCGGCACCATTCAGGGGGGCTGGAATCCCTATATCGTTCCCGACGCCTGCAAGGCCACCCTGGACATGCGGCTGGTGCCGCCGGTCAGCAATGCCCAGTCGGTTGCCCTGGTACAGGAGGCGGCTGCTGAAGGCCTGGCGGCGGTTCCCGGCGTGACCTGTGACTGTGTGGTCACGGCGCAGCGGCCCGCCATTGAGAAGGACGGCGGTTCCTTCCTGCTGAAGAAGCTGCGGAAGGCGGCGGCGGAGGTCACCGGCGGGGAGCTTCCTGTGGATTTCTTTCCCGGCTATACCGATACGGCGGTCATTGCCGCCATGACTGGCTGCCGTAACTGCATGTCCTTCGGCCCCGGGAGTCTGGAGCAGGCCCACCGGCCCAATGAATTTGTCCCCTGCGGGGAGATTGTCCGCTCAGCGGCGGTGATGACCCGGCTGGCGGAGGATATTTTGCTGTAACGGGGATGGTTTCCGCAGGATGGCCGTTTGGAAATCCAGATTCTTGCGCGGAGCCGGAAACTGTGCTGGCTATAAAGAGCGGAAGGACATACCGGTTCCGGCCTGCCGGGAAAATACGAGAGCCAGCGCCCTGCCGCGCCGGCTCTCACTGTTTTTTTGCCCTGCCGCCGGATGTTCAGAAGGCGGCTGTACCGGTCCGGGTTACCGCTCGCACTTCCAGAAGGCCACGCTGTAGGGAGGCAGTTCGCTGCCGCCGCCAAAGTCGTGTGTCCTGCCGGTGAGGAGATCCACTGCCTGACCGCAGCCCGCGTCAAAATGGGCGGTGTAAGGGGCGTCGGAGGCATTGACCGCAACCAGAACCCGTTCCTTGTCTGTCCGGCGCTGGAAGATGGTCTGGTGATTGGTGAGGACCAGGTCCTTGAAATCGCCGTAACAGAGGGCGCCGCTTTCCCGATGGGCCTTCGCCATAGCGGCAATCCGGCTGGTCAGTTCTGTCCACTCCGGCTTGTCATAGGCGGGGCGAAGGGCGTCGTCCCCCTGGGACTTCTCACCCAGCGCGCCCCATTCACTGCCGTAGTAGAGGCAGGGGATGCCGGGCATTCCGAAGAGGAGACCGTAAATCAGAGGCAGATGGGCCGGGTTTGTCAGGATGCTGGCAGCCCGGGTGACGTCATGGTTGTCGGCGAAGCAGAGGAGGTGCTTGCCCTTGTAGAGGGTCCACTGTTCCGGGCCGAACTGGCGCTTGAGGCTGTGAACAATCTCAAAGAGGTTCATGGAGTTGAGACTGGAGTAGAGGCCCTTATAGCACTCGTAGTTTGTGCAGCTGTGCAGCAGGCCGTCGCCTACCCAGCGGTTGTAGTCCCCATGGAGGGTTTCGCCCACCAGGAAAAACTCCGGCTTCAGTCCGCCGGTGAACTGCCGCAGGCGGTGGAGGAAGTCCGGCTCCAGACAGTAGGCCACGTCCAGCCGCAGGCCGTCAATGTCAAATTCATCTGCCCAGAACTTCACGCAGTCCAGCAGATAGTCCACCACCGCCGGATTCCGCAGGTTCAGCTTCACCAGTTCATAGTGGCCCTCCCAGCCCTCGTACCAGAAGCCGTCGTTGTAGTTGGAGTTGCCGTCGAAATGGATGTGGAACCAGTCCTTGTAGGGGGAGTCCCACTTCTTTTCCTGGACGTCCCGGAAGGCCCAGAAGCCCCGGCCCACATGGTTGAACACGCCGTCCAGCACCACCCGGATACCGTGGGCATGAAGGACTTTCACCACCTGGACAAAGTCCCCGTTGGTTCCCAGGCGGCAGTCAATTTTCCGGTAATCCCGGGTATCGTAGCCGTGGCGGTCACTTTCGAAAATCGGGGAGAGGTACACCGCGTTGGCGCCTACCCGCTGGATGTGGTCCGCCCAATCGCCGATTTTTTGAATGCGGCTGGCGGGAATGCCATCGTTTTCCCGGGGGGCCCCGCAAAAGCCCAGGGGATAGATCTGATAAAATACGCTTTCTTCCGCCCACATAGTTGGTTCATCCTTTCTCCTGTGAGATGGGCTTTAGTATACCACAGATCCCCGCGCTGAGCAACCGGGTTCGAAAAATCTTCTGCCAGCCCTTGACTTTTCAGAAGGGGAGTGCTATACTAAAGGTACTTGAGATTTATATGGAGGATTGGATTCATGAAAAAGTTTCTTTCTCTCTTTCTTCTAACGGCCATGGTTCTGACCCTGCCCGTCTTTGCCCACGGCCACGGCGGCGGCCATCACGGCGGCGGCCGGAGCGCCGGTCAGAGCGCCAGCGTTTCCGTCTGCCCGGTGACGGGCTGCACGCTTGCCGGACGGCATAGTCACAATGGAAGAACCTATTGCGGCTATGGCCACGGAAACGGTGTTTGTGCCGGTACCTGCCATGCCCTCTGCACAGTGGAGGGTTGCACGCTGGCCGGGCCTCACAGCCACAACGGAGAGACCTATTGCGGCTACAGCCACGCGAATGGCTTTTGCGATGGTACCTGCCGCGCCCTCTGCCCGGTAGAGGACTGCGCAATTGCCGGGCGGCACACCCACAACGGCGTGACCTATTGCGGCTACAGCCACGCAAACGGTTTTTGCGATGGTACCTGCCGCGCTCTCTGCCCGGTAGAGGACTGCGCAATTGCCGGGCGGCACACCCACAACGGCGTGACCTATTGCGGCTACAGCCATGCAAATGGTTTTTGCGACGGCACCTGCCACGCTCTCTGCACGGTGGCCGGCTGCACCGTCTCCGGGCTTCATAGCCACCGGGGCGTGACCTACTGCGGCGTCCATCACGCCGGCGGCTTCTGCGAGGGAATCTGCCACACGGCCTAACCGCGAACAAGTTGAAAAAGCCCCCGGCGGTGTCTCCGCCGGGGGCTTTTCTGATTTACAGAGTTTCCAAAATATCTGCCACCCGGCGGCACAGACGGGGAATGCGGGCCCGCAGCTCCGGCGCGGCGCTTTCCATCAGGTAGGGCTGGCCCACCCGTTCCAGCATGGGCAGATCGTTGAAGTTGTCCCCGAAGGCCATGACCTCCGACAGGGCAATGCCCAGACTCCGGCAGAGCTGCTCCAGCCCCAGGCCTTTGTCCGCCAGAGTGAAATCCAGCCAGGCGGCTCCCGCTACGGCGCAGCGGAAAGCGCCCTCCCAGACAGGGAACAGCCGCTGCCGGACAGGCTCCAGGATTCCGCCGGGGCAGTAGGCAGAGACTTTGATAATGTCCTCCGGCACGGCTTCCGGAGAGGGAATCACCGTGGCATGGTTGCCCAGGAACCAGCGGATTTGGTTCTCATAGTCCGCCGTCTTGGGACAGATGTAGCTGGTGTTGACGCCGGAGATGAGTACCTCCACCCCCTCCAGAGCCAGGATTTCCCGGCACAGGGTCTCCGCCTGGGCGCGGTCCATGACCGTTTTGCTCAGGATGGGTCCGGGACTGCCGGGGCCATATACTACCGCGCCGTTTTCACAAAGGAAGGGCGCCTGGTCCGCCACCGGGGCGAACAGCGTCCGCAGACTCTGGTATTGTCTCCCGCTGGCGGGGCAAAAGAGAATGCCTTTGTTCCGCAGGCGCTGGATGTGCCGGAAAATTTCCGGGGGGATGTCTTTGGCCCCGTTGAGGAGCAGGGTTCCGTCAATGTCACTGGCGATCAGGCGAATCATGCCGTGGCCTCCTTGTGGATGAGATGTCTGGAAAAGACATGAAATTATGTCGTTATATACAAAAATAATAGTGATGTGTTGTGCAAATCCTATAATATCCGGCGTTGACATTCTGACCCTGCCTTGTTAGAATGTGGTGACTCCCAAAGGAGTACAAACCAAACGTCCGCGAAAAGGAGGAACAACATTATGGTAAGAGAGCTTGACATCAAGAACGCGGAACAGGTTGCCCGCATCAACCGCCTTGCCTGCGAGGCCCCCTATGAGGTCTGGCTGAGCAGCGGAACCGTCATGCTGGACGCCCGCTCCCTGTTGGGACTGTATGCCCTCATTGGCCAGCGGGCCAAGGTAGTCACCGAGGACGATATCAATCCCAAGGCGCTGAACAAGCTGGTGGCGAAAATGGGCTGAGGCCCTGCCTTTCCATGGGCTGTTTTCCCCAAACCTTCGAAAGAGGGTTTGGGGAATTTTTGCGGACAGGAACGTCACCCCTTCCGCCCGTAAGAACAGACAGCCTCGTATTCCCGCCGGGCCGCCTCCCATTTGGCGTGGTCCTTCTCGGTCAGAGGCCGGAGAACCCGGCAGGGATTGCCTCCCGCCAGAACGTTTTCCGGAATGTCCTGGTTCACCACTGCCCCGGCGGCAAGCACAGACCCGCTGCCAATGGTGACGCCGGGAAGAATCACCGCGTTTCCGCCGATCCAGACGTTGTCCCCCACGGTGATGGGACGGGCGTATTCCAGGTCCGTGTTCCGGATTTCGGGGACCATGGGGTGATTGACGGTGTAAAAGCAGACCCGGGGGGCCACATAGACCCGGCTGCCGAAGGTGATGGTTCCGGCATCCAGGAAGACGCAGTCAAAGTTGGCGTAAAAAAAATCCCCCAGGTGAATCTGCGTGCCATAGTCACAGCAGAGGCTGGGTTCTATGTAAGCGTCTTTTCCCACCGAGCCCAGAAGCTCCCGCAGAATCGCGTCCCGGCCCTGAAAATCCTCCGGGTCCGTGGTGTTGTAGCGGCGGCAGAGCACCCGGGCCCGCATACGGGCCTTGGCCAGGGCTTCGTCTCCGGGATGATAAAGCTGACCGGCGCCCATTCTCTCCAAATCGGTCATGGATTTGTCCTCCTGTGGCAGTTGATGCGGACTTCCGCTCAGGGCGGTGTCCCAATGGGACTATCATAGCAGAGGCGGCCCGGCTGGTCAACGGAAATTGCGGAATTTCCCGCTCCCGTTTCGCAGATTCCGGCCTGCCGCACGGATGTTATCCCGCGTTGCCTCCGGCTTCCGCTGATATAGTCAACGCAGTTGCGTTTCCTAGGAAGCCAGGCGCAGGCAGCCGCGTTGCGGCTCGAACCGCCGCCTGAGCGGCGGTTTGTTGAAAAGAATCCCTTGGATTCTTTTCAACTGCGCTGGCTATAAAAGCCAACCGTCATATCCTTGGAAGGACTTGCATTTTCTGTAGAATTTGGTATAGTAAAGAGACTGGCGTCCCCTTTTCGGGACCCGGAACCACAGAAAATCAAAAGGGGGAGGGAATTATGGCTGTCCGGATTATCACCGATTCCACCAGTGACCTGACGCCGGAAGAGGCTGCGGCGCTGAAGGTCCTTCGGATTCCCATGCGGGTTATTTTTGAAGACGGGGTTTATACCGACGGCGTGGACATTGACAAAGCGGGCTTTTACGCCAAGCAGGCCGAAGCCAAGGTGCTGCCCCGCACCACCCAGGTGAACCCACAGGAGTACTGCGACGTTTTCTGTCCCCTTCTGGAAAACGGGGACGACGTGGTGGCGGTGCTGCTGTCGTCCAAGCTCTCCGGAAGCTTTCAGTCCGCGGTCATTGCCAAAGAGATGACGGAGGGCGGAGAGCGGATACATCTGGTGGATTCCCGCAATGTCACCATAGGCGAGGGTCTGCTGGTCCGGGAGGCGGCACGCCTCCGGGACGCGGGAAAATCCGCCGCTGAAATCGCCGCCGCCCTGGAGGATCTGCGGGGACGGGTGCGGTTTATCGCCTTCGTGGGGACATTGAAATATTTGAAGATGGGCGGGCGGATCTCCGCCTCGACGGCGGCCCTGGGGACTGTGCTGAACATCTCCCCGGTAGTGGCCATTGTGGATGGGGAAGTCAAAGCGGTAGGCCGGGTTCGGGGCAGCCAGAAGATTTTGGCGTATACCCTGGATTTTGCCGCCCAATACCCGGTGGACAACCGGTACGCCGTGGTGTTCGGCCACTCCCGCTGTCAGGAGGTCATGGAGGCCTATCGGGAAAAGGTGTCGGCGGCTCTGGGACTGCGGGACTGCGTCTGGGATGAGCTGGGGGCTGTAATCGGAACCCACGCCGGTCCGGGGTGTTACGGTCTGGCGTATATCGGTCAAAAATAAAACTCCCAATTTGGCTTTGTGTTCCTGGTGTATACGCCAACAAATCCTGATAAAAGGAAAATACTATTATGAGAAAATGTATTCGGTGCGATATAGAAATGG